>CAZYCB010000025.1:0-21346 GCA_964645735.1 uncultured bacterium
CGGACGTCGCGAAGCGCCTGAAAGCCTCGTACCCGCAGGATCATGGAAAGGATTTCGAAGTGGGGGATCTGCGGGGGCTCTACTGGGTGAAGCTCTCCGCGGGCGCAAGTAAATAAACCGCTCGTCAATCCGCGGGAACGAAAACGCTCAAGGCGCGGGGAACCGCTTCGACGTCGAGAGTCGTTCCGTCGAGTTCGTAGACGTCTCCATCGATCTCATAACGGACAGGAGCATCAAAGCGGACCGTGAACCGCTGGGCCTGGCGCACGCGCACGCGTGCATCCCGCTGGTGCGCGCCCCCGGCCACCTTCGAGAAGAGGCCTGCCCGTCCGAACGGCCCGGCGTTGAAGATCGAGACAGCGTTGAGTTTTCCGTCGTCCAGCGCTGCATCCGGGGCGATGTGAAACGACCCGCCGAAGTAGTTCCCGTTCGATATCGTGAGCATCAGGTGGTTGTCGCGGCTCGGCGGGGAGACATCGTCCGAGATCTCTATCGGTAGTCCGTGAAATTTGAAGAGCTGGCGGATGGCGCAGAACCGGTAGAGCAGGTCTCCGCGAAGCAGGGGAAAGCTCGACGCGTCGTCGATGACGGCGATGTCGAACCCGAACCCCACGACGTTGAGGAAATGGCGGTCTCCGGCTCGGCCGACATCGATGACGCGTCGGCGTCCCTCGGCGATTCCGCGGATCACGCTCGCCGCGCGCTCCAACCGGACGCCGAGGGATTTCCCGAAGTCGTTACCCGTTCCGGCGGGGAGAAGACCCAGCGTCACGTCCCTTCGTCCGGAGCGAACGATTCGGTCGGCGACCGAGCCCCACGTGCCGTCGCCCCCGACGGCGATGATCGCGCTGTACCCCTCCGCGATCGCCCGGTCGGCGAGCTCCGCCTGGGCGCCAGGCCCGGACGTCGTTGCATGCTGGAAGTCCCCGAGTCCCTCGCGGAGAAGCGGCAGGTAACGGTCGAAGAGGCGTCCCGCACGGCCGTGCCCGGCGGCGGGGTTGATTATGACGAAAAAAGAACGATCCCGAGGCATGGAAGGATGGGGAAAAGGGAATGGCGCGGCCGGCGCGGCGCCTTAGATCGTTTCCAACTCTTCGAATGTCTGGACGCCGTTCTGCATCCACATCTCACGGAAGGGGTATGCCGAAACGTCGTTGATGCGGAGCGCCTCGCACATGGGATGTTCGTAGAGCGTGAGCTCTCCGGTCTCTTCCTCGTGTTCCGTGAAACGGCCCTTCATACGGACATCGACTTTAAAATGCTCCGTCTGCATGTTCATGAACGACTGGTAAAGATCGTCCGCCTCTACCCATGCGTGCGGCGAGATCGCGAAATCGAGTATTGGAACGCCCCCCTCGTGGACCTTTACGGCCATCCGTTTGTTCGAATCGTCGAATTCGACCGAAACGTTCTTCATGTGGTGGGGCAGATGCCACCTCTCGATCGCGTGTTCTCTGGCCGCCTGAGTGCTCGTTCCCAGCATGAACGGATACATGGCCGACTTCGGCATTGCCTGGCCGTGCCGCACGAGCGGAGGCACGATCACCGCGAGGAAGATCTCGGTGTACGGGCCCACCATGCTGTCGGTGAAGTCGAACGCCGTGATCGCGAGAATGCTCTGTCCGTGATGGAGTTCGACGGGCTGAAGGTGCGCAGGGAGTATCTCGCGCGCGTTGTCCCTCGGCATCTCGAAGAACGCGCTGACGGCCTGTTTGAAATGGTATTTGGTCAGTGGCATAGTCCGTATCTTTCCAGCACTCGCTTGATGATTTCCGCGGCTTCGGCGAGTTCCTGATGGTTGTGGCCGGCGGTTATGGAAATCCGGAAACGCGATCTGTGTTTCCCGACGGCCGGATAGCGTACGGGGTTCAAATACACGCCCTCGTGTATGAGTTCTTCCGCGATCTTGAAGATCCTGTCGTCGTCACGCACCATGATCGGGATGACCTGCGACTGGGAAGCTCCGATGTCCACGCCACTCTTGCGAAGAAGATCCTGCATGAATGCGACGTTGTCCCACAGACGCGTCCGCAGCTCGGGCTCGGCCTCGACGATCTCCAGGGCTCTGATCAACCCGGCGGTGACGCCGGGAGGCAGCGCGCACGAAAACACGCGTGAGCGGGCAAAACCCTTGAGGTACGTGATGAGCGCCTTCGATCCGGCGACGAACCCCCCTATCCCGCCGAGGGTTTTGGAGAAGGTCCCGAAGTGTATGTCGACCTCATCCTCGAGCCCGAAATGCTCCGTGATTCCTCTTCCGTTCTTGCCGAAGAGGAAGGTCGAGTGGGCTTCGTCTATCATGATGCGCGCCCCGTGGTGTCTCGAGGCCTCCACAATCTCGGGGAGTTTCGCAAGGTCGCCGTCCATCGAATAGACTCCTTCGATGATGACGAGCTTCTTGCCCTTGAACCCCCGGAGCTTCCGCTCCAGGTCGGCCGCGCTGTTGTGCCTGAAGTAGCGGACATCGGCTTTCGAGAGAATAATCCCGTCCACGATGCTTGCGTGGGCGTACTGGTCGGTCACTACGAGGTCCCCGGAACGCATCAGCCCGGCGATCACACCGAGGTTGGCCGAGTACCCCGACGGGAAGAGCAGCGCCTGATCCTTTTTCTTGAAAGCCGCAATCTTCGTTACGAGTTCATCGTGGAGCTCGATCGTCCCGCTGAGGATCGGAGATCCCGAGGCCCCACTGCCGTACTTTCGCGTGGCTTCGATGACGGCCTCGATCACTTCCGGGCGGTACGACAGGCCGAGGTAATTGTAGGAAGCGAGGTTGATGAGGTTCTTGAGCTTCCTGTTCGTCTTGGTCTCGATGATGTCGACCCGGGTCGAGGGAGCGGTCTGCATGGGCAACCCGAATAGGTAGTACCCGGCGGGACGCGCTTCCTGGTACCACTCCTCGAATGGATCGAGGATGTCGAACATGTCGTCGCCGGCGCCCCAGAAAAAGTTGCTGTAATCGTAGTCGAGCGACCTGTCCACCTTGTGGCCGGCAGCTGGGGCCGCGTGCCCCGTGCGGGACGGCTTGTCGTCGTTTTCGGGGACCGGCTGGTCAGCAGGGGCCTCTTCTGCGGGGAATTTCTGGGGTTGTTGTCTTGACGGTTTCACGATATTCAGTTTAGGTTGTGGACGTTGCTCCAGTGTGGGCCAGTGGCGTATCGTTGTCAAGCGGTGAAACGCCAGTGGCAATACCCCGTCCCGTTCGGGAGTGATACCACAGGAGGTCGAGGGAGGAAAGGAATATTTTGGGACGGCTGAGAGGCATCGCGACTCTGTTGGCGTCGGCGATTCTTTTCTTGGCACTCGATCTGGTGCAGCGGACAGTAATCGTCGGCATCGTCAGGGTTTGTCCTCGGGCGCGGGCGCGGGTGCTCACCGATTGGGTGACGTGCGTCTATCGCGCGGTGCTGTGGGTTCCCCGGCACATCGGGGGCGCGAAGATGAATATTCGCGTGAAGATCCCCGCTGAACCGGGCACCCTCGTCGTGATGAATCACCAGTCGCTCCTGGATATCCCGCTCGTCTTCGCCTGTGTGGACGGCGGGTACCCGATGGTCGTTGCGCGCGAAAGGTACCGCCGGCGGCATCCCGTCGTCTCGTATATGATCCGTCTCTACGGTCACCCGACGGTTCGGCCCGGAGAACACACCGCAGTCCAGCTGGAGGCGCTCAGAAGATCCGCTGCCATCGCGAACCGTCCGGTGGTAATCTATCCGGAGGGTTCACGGACGCGAGACGGGGAGGTGAGGCCGTTCAAGACGGCGGGTCTCAAAGCGATCCTCTCCGGGCGGGACTGGTCGGTGCGCGTGGTGGTCGTCGACGGGGTGTGGAGGATGGCGAAGCTGGGCGGATTCGTGAGACACGTGAGTTCGGCCGCGATACAGGTGGAAGAGACGGGCCCGTTCGCGTTCGATCCGGACAGAGACGACGCGGAGTCGTTTTGCGCGGCGATGGAACAGCAGATGGTCCAGAAGCTCGCCGAGATGCGCTCCGCCGCGAAACATTGACACAGCAGGAACGGTAACGTGCAAGGAGAAACGACATACCCGGGCGACGAGCGGCAGGTGGGGGCCCACGCACGCAAGGCGGTCGTCGCCCTGCCGTGGCGCGAGGCCGGCGCTGCCGGACCCGAAGGCGCCCTGGACGTCGTACCGCAGGTTCGCGAGAGCGTTGACATTCTCACGGACTCGTGCGGAACCAACGTCGCCGCGATCGTTTTTTTCGGATCGGTCCTCGTGGGCACTTCGCCGACGCAGGACAGCGCTGCCGATCTCTTCGTGATCGTGGAGGAATACAAACGGTTTTACCGCGATCTTGGGTCGCGATTTCCTGCGGCGCGGAGCGCGGGCATGATGAGCGCCCTGAACCGCGCCTTGCCGCCCAATGTCATCTATCTGAGAAATCCCGGCGACCTGCGCGCCGGCGCGAAGTGTTTCATCGTGAGTCGGGCCGATTTCGCCTACGCGATGTCGTCCGAGTCACGCGATCTTTTCTGCCGGGGACGGCTCACACAGCGGGTGCAGATCGTCTATGCGCGGTCGGAGGAGGCGCAGGACGAGGTGGAGCAACAGCTCGAGGGTGCCCGCCGGAGCGCTCTGGAATGGGTGCCGCTCTACCTTCCGCCGAGATTCGATACGTTCGATTTCTGCTTCCGAATGCTCGAAGTGTCGTATGGCGCAGAGATACGGCCCGAGGCGCGCTCCCGCGTGCGCGAAGTGTTCGAAGCGCAGAAGACGTATTTTCTGCTGATGTTCGAGCGGTTGCTCGAAGAGGGGGTCGCGGACGGAACGCTCAAGCGCGTGGATGGGAAGTACGCCCTCGCGGAGAATCCAACGAGGTCGACACGCCTGCGGTGGAAGTGCTTTTTCGTGCAATCGAAGATGCGGGCGACGCTCCGGTGGGGAAAGTATATGCTCACCTTCGAGGACTGGCTCGACTACATCGCGCGAAAAACGGAACGGCGTACCGGGGTATCGCTCGAACTCACCAAGGCGGAACGGCGGTTCCCGGCGCTTCTCCTCTGGCCGAAGCTCCTTCGAGTGCTCAAGGCCATGCACTCGCGCGACGAAGTGGAGGACGGCGATGACTCCGACGGGCGAAAGCGAGTGTCGAAGTGAGGAGTGAACTCGCGGTACTCGTTGGGGCGATCTCTTTCATCTTCGTCACCATGGTCGCATACCGGTTCACGTCCGACGGTGGAAGGTCGGACGACAAGACCGGACGCGGGGGCAGCTTCGTTCTCGGATTCTGGGTGAGGAACTGGTTCTACTGGTTCGTCAAACCCATCATACGCCTGGCGGCCGGTGTGGGACTGACACCCTTCTTCTTCAACGCGTTGGTGGTCGTGTTCGGCGTGGCGGGTATGGTGTATTTCGCCGGGGGACGGCTCGCGCTGGGCGGTTGGATGATACTGCTCAGCGGTTTTGCGGACGTCATGGACGGTGAAGTGGCGAGGCAGCGCGGGATGGCGAGCCGGGCGGGGGCATTCGTCGACTCTACACTCGACCGCTTCAGCGAGTTCGCCGTGTTCATCGGACTGGCCGCGTTCTTCGGTGCGGGTTTTCGCGTGCTCGTCGTGCTGGTCGCACTGGGAGGATCGCTCCTCGTGAGCTACACGCGGGCTCGAGGCGAGAGTCTCGGGGTCCTTTGCAAGGGCGGGTTGATGCAGAGGGCTGAACGGATCCTCCTCCTGGGGATCGGGGCGATCGTCGATCCATCGCTATCGGGGTTGCTCGGGCGTGACGCGGGTTTCACGCTCACCGTCCTCCTGGTGGCCATCGCATTGGGAACGGTCGGTACCGCCATCTACCGGACGGTGTGGATCTCGCGGCAGCTGCGCGAAGGCTAGTCGAGGCCCAGAATTCGATTCGACGCGAGGAGTCTCTTCGCCGCGTTTCCCCTTCCTCCTTTCCCTCCGGATCTGAATGAGTGACAGAAAAAAGAACGCGAGAGCGAGCGCCAAGAGGCTCCAGTTCGGGAATCGAAACACGACTCCGAGATACCCGATGCACCAGTACTTGAGAGTCCGACCCATGGCAAGCGCGGGCAGGTAGCGTTTCAACGGGTAGTGGTCGCAGATGCTCAAGAACTTGACGGGGTAGAATGGGAACGGCGTGGCACCGGCGACGAGAACGGTCCAGAACGGCGATCTTCGGAAGAGCTTCACCGAATTCTGGTAGAAACCGATGTTCGCGTATTTCGGGCGGACGCGAGGATGATGCATGATGGGCGGGAGAAGCTTGTAGTCGCATACGCCGGAGATGAGACAACCGGCGAGCGACGCGAGGGCGCAGAGGGTGGCGCCGTAGGATTTGGCGAAGAATAGGAGCACCGGCTCGTGCGGAAAAGGAGACACGAACATGTGCGAGGGGATCGTGTAGAGCGCGAGCCACAGCAGCCCGCGGTGCGCGGGGAAAAATAAAAAGACGGCCGCCGAGCAGGCGGCGAGCGCCGCGGCACCCAGCGCGAAGTAGATCCAGTTGCGGGTTTTTGCTGTCACCTGTCGTCTCCGGAGGAAAGTCCACGCTCGCGTCCGCTGCGCTTTTCGTTCGCGACGACACATGCGCAAACTAAACGATCGCACGAGAAAAGAAAAGGACATTGTGCCAGCGGGAAGCCGTGTTCGACAACACGCTAAAGAGAAAGGAGCCGCCATGGGGAGTTCGCCAGAGAAACGGGCGTTCGTCCTGGTGATCGCGGGAGTCGTTGCGGGCGCGTCGCTCTTCATTTTGGGAGTAGCGGTGGGAGAATCGCCGGTGACACGGGGCGCCGTCGAAGCCGCGGAGAAGATCATCGGATTGGAGTTCACGCCGGCCGAACGCGATTCGATGATAGGCGACATCGCGGACAATCTCGACAGCTACCTCGATCTCAGGGAGGTGCCGGTCGACAATTCGGTGCCGCCTGCTCTGTGGTTCGATCCCCGCCCGGTGGGATGGAAGCCGCCGGTCAAGCGGGATTGGTTCGCTCCCGGGCCTGCGGAGCGCACCGCGGTGCCCGAGGATCCGGAGGAGCTCGCATTCTACACGGTCCGAGACCTCGGTGAACTTGTGCGCAGGCGCAAGATCACGTCCACCGCTCTGACGAAACTCTATCTCGCCCGCTTGAAAGAGTACGGACCGCAGCTCGAATGCGTCATTACGCTCACCGAGGAGCGGGCGCTCGTCCAGGCGAGGCGCGCGGACGAGGAGATCGCCAAGGGGAAGTACCGAGGGCCGCTCCACGGCATCCCCTACGGCGCGAAGGACCTCTTCGCAGCGGACGGATACAAGACGACCTGGGGAGCGATGCCTTACAAGGACCAGGTGATCGGCCGCGACGCGGCCGTGATAGAGAAACTTGACGAGGCTGGGGCCGTGCTCGTGGCCAAGCTGACACTCGGGGCGCTGGCGTGGGGCGATGTGTGGTACGGCGGAACGACCAGAAACCCGTGGAACCTCGCGGAGGGTTCCAGCGGATCGTCGGCGGGCTCCGCCGCGGCGACAGCGGCAGGGCTCGTACCCTTCGCCATCGGCACGGAGACGTGGGGCTCTATCGTGTCGCCGTCCACGCGGTGCGGCACGACGGGGCTTCGCCCGACGTACGGCAGAGTGAGCCGGACGGGGGCGATGGCGCTCAGCTGGTCGATGGACAAGATCGGACCGATTTGCCGGACGGCCGAGGATTGCGCGATCGTGTTGAGGGCGATCATCGGTCCTGACGGGGCCGATCCTTCTGTGATCGACGCTCCGTTCGAGTATCGCTCCCGGGCCGATTTCGCGAAACTCCGGATCGGGTACACCAAGATCCTCTTCGAGTCCGACTACGAGAATAAAACGCGTGACGAGACGACGCTGAAAGTGCTGCAGACGATGGGTGCGACGCTCGTGCCGATCGAGCTGCCCCCCTATCCCGTCGAAGCCCTCGCCTTCATTCTCAACGCGGAAGCGGCGGCCGCCTTCGATGACCTGACCCGCTCGAACCGGGACGACCTCATGGTGCGGCAAACGAAGGCGGCGTGGCCGAACGTGTTCCGGGCCTCGCGGTTCATACCGGCGGTGGAGTACCTTCGGGCGAACAGGGTCAGAACCTTGGTGATACGTGAAATGGGGAACATCATGTCGGCGATCGATCTCTACGTCGCTCCGTCGTTCGAAGGCGATAACCTGCTGCTCACGAATCTCACCGGCCATCCCTGCGTCGTTGTGCCGAACGGATTCGACGAGAAGGGAAGCCCCACGAGCATCTCGTTCATCGGACGTCTCTTCGACGAGGGGACGATTCTCTCCGTGGCCAAGGCGTACCAGGATGCCACGGAGTTCGACGAGAAGCATCCCCCGATGTTCGAGTGACGTTTGCGGTGCCGCCGCGATGCGGGACGTTGAACAAGGGGGACCGCATCGTATAGAATGACGCAACTCCGGTGGAGGTGTACGAATGACGGAAGAGAAGAACGAACGGTCCAGAGACTCCCGCCCATCGTGGGACGATTACTTCATGGAGGTCGCCCACGCGATTTCGAAAAGGGCGACGTGCGATCGCGGGAAGAGCGGCTGCGTGATCGCCCGCGACCGGCAGCTCATCGTGTCCGGTTACGTCGGGGCTCCGAGCGGTTTTGCGCACTGCGACGAGGTCGGACATCAGATCAAGAAGGTGACGCACGAGAACGGCGACGTGACGGAACACTGCACGCGGACCGTGCACGCGGAGCAAAACGCGATCTGCCAAGCCGCCAGGCTTGGCGTATCCATCGCCGGGGCCACGGTGTACACGAGGATGACTCCGTGCCGGACTTGCGCGATGCTCCTCATCAACTGCGGCATCACGCGCGTCGTCTGCGAGCGCAGGTATCACTACTCCCATGAGTCGGAGGAGATGTTCCGGCAGGCGGGTATCCAGCTGGACTACAAAAACGACGAGATTCAAGCGTATCCGGGGGGCGAGTAGAGCGCTTCGAACGGACGGAGCCAACGTCAGAGTGGCGCGTGTTGTGCCGCCCGCGGACGGCCCGATACCACGCGCGCGACAAACTCGAACGCCGCCGATGCGCAAAAAACCACCCACCCAGGCCGGCCCCGCCCCAGGGCGGCGGCCGGCCTTCTCGTGGCTGGTGGTTGTTCAGCGATAGGAGATCTCCTACTTACCGTTTTTCTTGTTCTTGTCGATCACGACCTGGAACGTCACGGTGGCGCGCCAGGAGAACGAAAGCGGATCGACAACGCTCGGTACAGGAGCGATGGTACCCCCATCCATCGTGAGAATCAAACGAGGCATCTGACCTGCGAGCAGGCCGCTGAGCGCCTGGTTCACGAGATCCACGCCCGCCGAATTGAGATCCGCGGGTACGGCTTTGCCCTGCGCTTCTTTCAGGGACTGCTCCGTCAGATCCACGAACACGGCAGGACCGGCGGTCACTGGCCCGCTTGGATCGTCCTGACGCTTGATCGTCACAGCGGACGTAACGACCCAGTCGTGCGCCGCGAGGGACGGCCTCAGAACCTGGTACGTTCCGCTCACGACGTTGATGCTCTTGACTTCCTTGATGCTCGTATCGTACTTGGCGAGGATTTTGTACACATCCGCGGCAAAGTCCTCCGCCACGACCGCGCTGCCGAGCGTCCCGCTGGTGCGGTACTCGTCGAGTTGCACGGAGATCTTCTCGGTCACGACCATCTCGCTCGACATGTTCTCGTAGACGCAGCCGCTCGCCAGCGCGAGAAGGCCGACGACCGGCAGTACGAGAACTTTGAACCATTTTGCTTTCATATGCGCACTCTCCTATCGAAAAGGATGGAAACCCAAGGCCAATCCCAACGCGAACGCGTCTTGGCCCCCGATGTTGTACTCCGCCTGGACAACCGCGAACGAAACGTTGGCCGAAAGCCCGAACGTCGCGTGAAAGTGATCTTTGGAATCGAGCGACATCTCGATCGTGTCTTCAGCCGTGTCCCCGTCGTAGGACAGGTCCATGCCGAAGTCGTCGTAAGCCACTCCCGCGTAAGGTTCCAGCCACGAGAAACGCTTGCTCGTTTGGAAGCCCACGGTCCACGCTTGAGCCGAGACTATCGAACTCCCCCTTTCATTCTCCCCCAACGAGAACCGCTGCCAAGTAGCCCCGACAGCGACATCGACGGGGAAGTTGTTGAAGTACTGTGAAACACTGTGCCGAATGCCCACACCATACAGACTGAAATCCCCGAGATTCGCGTCACCCGAATACATAAGGCCAAATCGTATCAGAGCTTCGGTTCCGTAAAGCGATCCCACTCGAAGCTGGGGCACCGCGAAATCAAAAGACTGCAGATCGAACCCGCCGGGAAAGGCGAACCGAGTTCCCGATTCGCCCTCAACGTAGACCGCCTGCTTGGGACCGATCACGGTGGAGGCCTCCGTCGACTGCTCGGGTTCGAACCCATTCTCGGTGAATGCCGTGAACGTTTTATCCGCCTCCGAGAAACGGGCGGACATCACCGTCAACTCCAGACTTATCTCAAGTCCCCTTTCGGGGATACGCGCAGAATGGTACAACCCGGCGTAAAGATCTGCGCCCAGCGCATCCACCAAGGGCTCGAGATAACCAGGAGCGTTTCGTCCTGTGTACGATGATAGCTGGCTCCCGAGCTGCGCGGACACAGGCGACGCCAAGAGGACAAGCAGGGCCGAAAGTCCGGCCCAAGTCTTGAGGTGAGCCCTGGAACCCACAATGCTCTCCCCGTGAAAAATCGTCCTTTGTCTTGAGATTCATTCTAACATAAGTTGCTGGTGTTTTCAACAGATAATGCCCGTCCGTATCGCATAAAATGCGCGCCGGAACCTGGATGGCGGGACGGAATAGACGGAAAAGAGAGAGCGGACCGGGGCGCGGACGCCGCCGGAGCGTCTCGGTGGGAGCGGATCGGTCCAGCCCGACGTTCGTGGTTGGGGTCGACGGCCGACCCGAGAGAGTGCGAAACCCTATTCTGGGATGGACTGAAGGCGCGATCTGTGGTATAATACCGCCCGCAAGCCAGAAAATGGCAGCGTTGCGAAACATGCATCACACGTCGGGTTCACGAATATTTTTACCGCACCCCTTTCCTGGCCGCACACCATGAGTGCGGCTCAACGCGCGCAGTGTCAACGAGTCTTGTGGGGGGACTCGGAGTTTCGATAGCAGCGACGATGATTATCAGCGGGCCGCGCGTTGTCGTTCGGTTGGATTCGCTTCTTTCTGAGGAGGGGGAGTGAATGAGATCTAGGCTAAGAGTGGTTTTGATCGCCGCTGCGATGCTCGTCGCAGTAGGCGCCCTCGTGTGGGCGCCAGCGGCGAGCGCGGATCCGTGTTTGATCGTATACCCGGGGAGCACGTGTGTTTACCACTACGACCCGGCCGAGTACTACACGGTGGGTCCGGGGGACCCGCTGTACGATCCTGTGTACGATCGCGGCGGCGAAGTGCTGATCGATATCAACAGTAACGAGATCGCGTACAATGTCTACCAGGCGCCAAACCTGGTCGGTTTCGTGATGGACTCGGAGAATCAGGGCTGGTACACGGACGATATGGATCTCGATATCGTCGTCGACGGGTTCAGCAACGTTCCGACGACGTACGCGAACATCCTCATGGTTTTCGATCGCGTGGAGCCGGCATTTTGTGTGCCGCAGGTGTGGGTTGACGGCAATGCGGTGAGCTACAGCGCGGGTCTCGGGTGGTACTATCCGCTCGGGGATCTCGTGGTGTCGACTCCCACGTCCGGGAACAACTACTCGGATGTGATCACCGTTCACCTGTCGTGGAGCAGCTGCATCGGTCTGAGGATCTACGCCTTCTCCGACGTGGATTATGACCTGCACCGTGACGGAGGCGAGTGTTTCTCCGCCTACTCGCACGACACCACGGTGCCCACGGAAGACAGTACGTGGGGAGCGATCAAGGAGATGTACACCGAATAACAGGCGGAACGCTGTCTGAAATGCACGGCAGCTGCACGGATGGCCGTTGGAGGATCGGATCGCGAGGCGATTTTCTGACGGCCGTCCGGCGTTATGGGCGGAGGGGGCGTGTGCCCCCGGTGCCGTTCGCGCCGTAGCCATTCCGGAGGACGCGGCGCATGACCTTGTTCGATGCCGTCCGCGGGAGCGCGTCGGCGACGACCACGTCGTGGATCTTGAACAAGGGGTTGAGCCTCGCCGCGATCGCCCGCTGCATTTCTTTCTTGAGCGGTTCCTTCTCGACTGTGGCGCCCGGCATCGCGACCGCGTAGATGACGAGGAGGCTGGGTCCGCCTCGAAGAGGGTTAATGGCCACCGCCGCTGTTTCGAGGATTCCTTCCACACCTGCGAGCGCCCTCTCGATCTCCGTCGAGCTCACCTTGATGCCGCCGAGGTTCATCGTGTCGTCCGCCCGGCCATGACCCCGGTAGTATCCCCGCGGCAGCTCTTCCGTTTCGTCACCGTGTCTTCGGAGCAGTTCGCCCTTGGGCCCGCGCGGAGTGCCCGCGTAGTAAACATCGTGGTGGTCCTTGTTGAGAAGTGCGTTCGAGAGACCGATCGACGGCGGAACGATGAAGAGCTCCCCGTTCTTGGTCGGGCACCCCCGCTCGTCGAGTATGCAAAAATCCAATCCGAAACACGGGGTCGAGAACGTGGCAGGAGAAGCGGGCTGAACGATGGTTCCCGACATGTAGCCGCCGCCGATTTCCGTCCCGCCGCAGTACTCGACGACGGGGCGGTATCCGGCGAGCGACATGAGGTAGAGGTAGTCCTCCGCATTGGAGCACTCACCCGTGGAACTGAACAACTTGATCGAGGACCAGTCCAGCCCCCGGACTGAGTCGGCGTTCTGCCATGCTTTAACGAGGCTCGGGACGACGCCGAGCATTACCACGCGGACGTTCTGGACGAACTCGCAGAACTCCCGTGTGACCGGTGCCCCGTAGTAGAGCGCCATCGTGGCTCGGTTCATGAGACTCGCATAGATAAGCCACGGACCCATCATCCAGCCGATGCTGGTGGGCCACGCAACGACCTCTCCCGGCTGTATATCGTGGTGGAGGTACCCGTCCATCGCGCACTTGATCGGAGTCGTGTGCGTCCACGGGATCGCCTTGGGGTCTCCCGTCGTTCCCGACGAGAAGAGGAAATTCGTCGTGTCCTCGGGGTCGCACGCCACGGGGGCGAAGCTCTCGTTTCGCGACAGGAAATCGGCCCATGCCACGTCGCCTTGGCGAAGGGTCACGCCCAGAGTCTCCCCGGCGGGGACGACGATCACGCGATCGGCTCCCGCGTCGACGACCTTCTGGTACATGGGGAGCGTTTTCCCGGCCCTGAGGACGATGTCCTGCGTCACGGCGGCTTTTGCCGAGGATATTCTCAGACGCGTGGCGATTTCCTCCGGAGCGAAACTGTCGGCGATGGAGGCGACCGCGTAGCCGGCCTTGACGACGCCGAGATACGCCGCGACAGCCTCGACGGTCATGGGCATCGCGATGGCGACGCTCGCGCCGCGCGGCAGCCCGGCCTCCGCGAGAGCGTTCGCAAAGCGGTTGGACAGCGCGTCGAGCTCGCCGTAGCTCATGCTCTCGATTTTGCCGCCTTCGCGCTGGTACACGACGGCACGCTCGTGGGCTCGCGCCCGGAAGCAACTCTCCGCGATGTTGAGCCGGGCGCCGGGAAGCCAGCGCGGCGACTCGAGGCCGGCGGAGAGATCGACCACCGCGGACGGAGGCTTCTGGAACGTCACGCCCAGCGTCTCGATCATGCGATCCCAGAAGATTTCTCGGTTTTCGGCGGACCAGCGGTGCAAGCGGTCGACGGCGCCGAGCCCGACTTTCCGGCAGAACGCCGCGATATTGGAGGACGAGACCTCGCGTTCCGTGGGTATCCAGGCGGGCGGAGGCCCCTGGGAGAGATCCCAGTCGCCGTACACGAGCTTGTAGAGGTGTGCGTGAACCGCGAACGGGACATCCCGCGACAGGATGTCGTGGGAGACCTGGTTCCACACCTCCGGCGCGGACGCGCCGGGCGGGACCGCCGTGAGTTTCTCGAGCATCGTGCGAGCCGTCTCGCGGTTCAGTCCCAGGTCGTGGAGAATCTCGACAGAGGTGTCCAACCGCATGGCCGTTTCCCCTTTTTCACCGAGTGACGTGAAAGAGCGTTGGAGAGAAAGAAGGAGTATAGTATGAAAATCGAACGGTGGGGAAGACCGTTGTGGGCACTCGAGAACTCTGGGAAAAAAGTCGAACTTTCGCCGTCCGCTTTCGTATACAAGTATCATCCTCCCAGGCGGTTCGCCATTCTCGCGGCGCGCTCCGGCCGAAACGAAGTCAGCGGGCTCTTTACACCCGAAGGGAACGCGTTTCGGCCAAAGGGGGATACGTCGTTTGCTTCCCGTGCACTGGGGCTGACGTCAGGGGGTTCGGATGACCCGGCACACGATGAGCGATTTTCAAGGAGGCCTAGCATGACGAGATGGGCAGTCGGACTTCTGACGGGGGTCCTCGTTCTGGCGTCGGTCGCTTCGTACGCGGCGACCGTGGAACCGCACGGCGCGATGCTGCGGTATCCGGACGTGAGCGAGACGTCGATCGCATTCCTGTATGCGAACGATTTGTGGGTCGTAGCCAAAGAGGGAGGAGTGGCGGTACCGCTCGCGAGTCCTCCGGGCGAGGAGATGTTCCCGCGTTTCAGCCCCGATGGGCGGACGATCGCCTTCATGGGCAACTACGACGGCGATATGGATCTGTACACGATTCCAGTGGCGGGGGGCGTCCCCTTCCGCGTGACCCATCATCCTGCCGACGAGGTGCTCTGCGACTGGACGCCGGAGGGACGGCTGCTCTTCTGGGCGAGGGGCGTCGTCGAATACCCGCGAGCTTCTGAGCTCTTCACAGTGGCGTCGATGGGCGGATTGCCGGAGAAGCTCCCCGTGCCGTACGGGGCGAACGCGTCGGTGAGCGCCGACGGGCAGTGGCTCGCGTACACACCGCACAGCCATGATCATCGGACGTGGAAGCGCTACCGCGGCGGGATGGCCACGGACATCTGGCTTTTCGATTTGAAAAACCACACGTCGAAGAAAATCACCGACTGGGAAGGCACCGACTCGCAGCCGATGTGGCACGGGGACAAGGTCTACTACATGTCCGACGAGGGCAGGTCGCACCGGCTCAACATATGGGTCTACGATACGCAGACCGAGAAAAAGCACCAGGTCACCAAGTACGATGATTATGACATCAAGTGGCCCTCGATAGGGCCGAACTCCAACGGACAGGGAGAGATCGTGTTTCAGCACGGAGCGGATGTATGTCTTCTCGACCTCGCGACGGAGAAGGCCAAACCCGTTTCCATCACGATCCCCGGAGACCGGCCGAAAATCCGGCCGCAGACCGTCGCTACGAGCGAGATGATCGCGGAGAGAAATATTTCGGCCACAGGAAAGCGTGCTGTCGTCGAGGCCAGGGGAGACATTTGGACGCTGCCCGCGAAGAAAGGCTCGTCTCTCAACTTAACTCGCACCGACGGCGCGGCCGAACGCTCGCCCGCGTGGAGTCCCGACGGCAAATGGATCGCGTATTTCTCCGACGCGACGAGCGAGTACGAACTCTGCGTTGTACAGTCCGACGGTCGCGGCGATGCGCGCAAGCTGACGAGTCTCAAGGCGGGGTACCTCTACCAGCCCGTGTGGTCGCCTGACTCGAAGCGTCTCTGTTTTTGGGACCAGGCGGGGAATCTCTACGTCACCGACGTGGAGAGCGGCAAGTCGAAGATCGTGGACACCCTGAAAGAGTGGAACCGCTTCACTCCGGTGAGCTGGTCGAGCGACTCGAATTGGCTCGCATACACGCGGGCGGACGCCCTGAACGCGCCGACCGCCATCTGGCTCTACGATGCGGCCAAGGGAAGCACGCGCAAGGTCACGGCCGGAATGTTCAACGATACGTGGCCGACGTTCGATCGTGAGGGGAAGTACATGTACTTCGCCAGCATGCGCGAATTCTCCGCTCCCATGTACGAGGACGTCGGAACGACGTGGATCTACACGAGGACCGACCGGCTCTACGTCGTGCCGCTGAACAAGGAAGTCAAATCTCCTCTGCTCGCGGAGAGCGACGATGAGACGTGGGATGGCGACGAGAGCAAGAAGGACGAGGAAAAGGCCGAAGGCAAGGATACGGACAAGAAGGACAAGAAAGCCGGCAAGTCCGGCGACGGCGACAAGGCGGCGGAGGAGGAGGGCAAATCGAAGGACGAAGAAAAGAAACCCGAGCCGGTAAAAATCGACCTGGATGATTTCGAGCACCGCGCGGTGCTTCTCCCCGTCGAGAGGGGAAACTTCGGTGACCTCGCGGTCAACGACGAGGGGAAGCTCGTCTACACCAGACACCCGTTTGTGGGTGCGGAGGACGGCGAGGGCTCGAGTGCGAAGGCATCGATCCACGTCCTCGATCTCAAGGCGGACAAGGAGGACGAGAAGGAAAAGACTGTTGTCAGCGGCGTCGCAGGTTTCGCGATGTCCGGCGACGGCAAGAAACTCCTCGTCGTGGCCGACCAGGGCCGCATGGCGATCGTGGATGTCAAACCGGACCAGAAGCTGGAGGACTTCTTGTCGACGGCCGGAATGACCGCCGAGATCGACCCGCGCGACGAGTGGGCGCAGATCTTCCGCGAGGCGTGGCGCATCGAGAGAGATTTCTTCTACGATCCGAACATGCACGGCGTCGACTGGGAGGCGATCCGCAAGCAGTACGAAGCGATGCTCGAGGACTGCGCGTCCAGGGAAGACGTGGGCTATGTGATCAAGGAAATGATCGCCGAACTCAACGTAGGGCACGCCTACTACTTTGGCGGCGACGTCGAGAAGACGCCGAGGACCTCGGTGGGCATGCCGGGATGTGATTTCGAACTCGAGAACGGAACCTATCGAATCTCGAGGATCGTGGAAGGAGCCCCGTGGGACGTGGATGGCAGGGGCCCCTTGAGCGAGCCCGGGGTGGATGTCCGCGTCGGGGATTACCTGCTCGCCGTGAACGGCGTTCCCGTGGATACGGCGAACGATCCGTGGGCGGCGTTTCTCGGACTCGCCGATCAGACCGTCGTGTTGAGCGTGAGCACGGAGCCGAAAATGAACGATAAGGCCCGCCACGTGCTGGTGAAGCTCCGCGGCGACGAGTCGGCCGTGCGTTTCCGTGCGTGGGTGGAAAAAAACCGGCGCTACGTCGAGGAGAAGACAAACGGCCGCGTCGGGTACATCTACGTTCCCGACACGTCGATTCCGGGGCAGAACGAGCTGGTTCGCCAATATTACGAACAGCTCGGAAAATCCGCTCTCATCATCGACGAGAGGTGGAATGGTGGCGGGCAAGTGCCAACCCGGTTCGTCGAGCTTTTGAACCGGCCGATCGCCAACTACTGGGCGCTTCGCGACAGGGACGAGAACTTCCCGTGGCCGCCTGACGCGCACCAGGGTCCCAAGTGCATGTTGATCAATGGACTCGCGGGGTCCGGCGGCGACTACTTCCCGTTCTGGTTCCGCGCTGCCGGCGTCGGCAAGCTCATCGGAACGCGGACGTGGGGAGGACTCGTCGGCATGAGCGGCAACCCCGGTCTCATCGACGGAGGAATCGTGACCGCTCCGACCTTCGCCTTTTTCGAGAAGGACGGGACGTGGGGCATCGAGGGACACGGCGTCGATCCCGACATCGAGGTCATCGATGACCCCGCCCTGATGGTGGGCGGAGGAGACCCGCAGCTCGACGCCGCCATCGACGAGATGGTGACCGAACTCGAGCGCAATCCCTCTAAGAAACCTGACCGGCCCAGGTACCCCGATCGAAGCGGAATGGGCGTGCGGGACGAGGATAAGTAGACCGCGCACATTCCCGGTGCGGCCGGCGCCTCGCGGGCGCCGGCCGCATCTTCTTGCGCGTCAACAGAAAATCGCTCCGAAGAAATCCGTTGCCCGCGCCCGAAGCTCCAGGTAAGCTTTACTATTCGTCTTTGTTTGCAAGAAGCGCGTTGAAACTCCAACAGAGGTGTCGAGCATGAGCATTAGTCGAATTGCCGGAACGATCCACGCCTCGCCCACTCTGGCCCTGAATCAAAAGGCGGCGATGCTGCGCGAGAAGGGTGAACCCGTGATCCACCTGGGCGGGGGCGAGCCGAAATCAAAGCCTCCCGTGGATGCAATTCTGGCGACAACCGCTCTCCTTAGTTCGGGTGAAGTGAGGTATACGCCGGCGGGTGGGGTGGGGGCCCTGGCGAAAGCCGTGATCCGGTACACCGATCAGTTCTACGGCCGGACGGTGGCGCCGGCTAACGTGATGGCGTCGGGCGGGGCGAAACAAGCGATCATGGTGGCCTTGCAGATGATTCTCGATCCCGGGGACGAGGTGATCTACCCGGCGCCGTACTGGGTGAGCTACCCGGATATGGCGAGGCTTTGCGGCGCCGTCGGCGTGGCCGTCGTGCCCAAGGCCGAAGGGTTCCAGCCCTGCTTGAAGGACGTGGAGAGCTGCGTGACGCCGCGCACGAAAGCGTTGATCATCAACAGCCCCAACAACCCCTCGGGCGCGATGTACTCGGAGGAGTTCATCGCGGATATCGTGCGGTTTTGCGAGAAACGCGATCTCTATCTCATCATGGACGACATCTATCACCGGCTCGTGTTCGACGGGAAGAAGTGGCCGAATCCGCTCGAGTACGCGACGAAGCCGATCGATGAGTCGAAGCTCATCGTCGTCAACGGCGTGTCGAAACAGTACGCGATGACCGGATTCAGGATCGGCTGGGCGGTCGGCGCGCGCAAGCTCATCGACGTCATGACGAACATACAGGGACACCAGACTTCGGGGCCGTCGGTGGTGCTGCAGATGGCCGCGGTCGGCGCGATCAACGGGGTACAGTCGTGCGTGGAGAGCCTGCGTGTGACGCTGGAGAACAACCGCAACGTCATGATGGCCCTGTTGGGCACGATGGAGGGCGTCAAGGTGGCGCAGCCGGACGGCACATTCTACTGCTTCGCAAACTTCGAGAAGTACGAGAAAAGTTCGCAGAAGCTCGCGCAGTTTCTGATCGACAAAGTGCTCGTCCTCACGGTCCCCGGAGCGGAGTTCGGCGTCGACGGATATCTGCGCTTGAGCTACTGCGGTACGACGAAGGATATCCACGACGGGATTCAGCGGATCAAGTGGGCGCTGGATCCGAACTCGCCCAATGAACTAAACATCGGCAATCGTAAACTGGTGAGGGATCCGAAATGAGCGATCAAAGGAAGTTCAAAACGCCCGCGTTCGACGAAGCCGCGGTGTTGGCGTCGAGCTTCGGGTTGGAAAACCAGGGCCTGAACCACCTGGGCGCGGTGTACTGGAACCTCCCGGATGCCGCTCTCTACGAGGAGGCCGTGTTCCGGGGGGAGGGGAGGCTCGCCCGCGACGGGGCGTTCATCGTTCACACGGGAAAACACACCGCGCGGGCGGCGAATGACAAGTACGTCGTGAGGGAAGGCACCACGGAGGACAAGATCTGGTGGGGAGCCTACAACCGCCCCTTCGGCCAGGAACAGTTCGACGTGCTCATGCAGCGGGTGCAGGCGTACTGCCAGAAACGGGATGTCTTCGTGCAGGACTGTCACGCGGGCGCGGACCCCGACTACCAGCTCAAGGTGCGGGTGATCACGGAGAAGGCGTGGCACAGCCTCTTTGCGCGCAATATGTTCCTCACGCTCGGCGACCAGGCCGATCTGAAGAGTTTCATGCCGGATTTCACGATCATGGCGCTCGATGGCTTCAAGGTGGACCCGAAGATCGACGGCACGAGAAGCGAGACGGCGATCATTCTCAACTTCGAACGGCGGGTGGCCGTTATCTGCAACTCGCTCTACGGGGGGGAGATCAAGAAATCCGTCTTCACCGTGCTCAATTTCCTTCTCACTTTCGAGAACGTCCTTCCGATGCACTGTTCCGCGAACGTCGGAGCCGCGGGCGACGTGGCTTTGTTCTTCGGTCTGAGCGGGACGGGCAAGACATCCCTGTCCGCGGATCCGAAGCGGCAGTTGATCGGCGACGACGAGCACGGGTGGAGCGATACCGGCGTGTTCAACTTCGAGGGCGGCTGCTACGCGAAAGTGATACGCCTGTCCGCGCAGAACGAGCCGCAGATCTATGCGGCCACGAAAAGATTCCGGACTATTCTCGAAAACGTCATTTTCGACCCGGTCAGCCGGGGGATCGATCTGGACAACGACTCCATCACGGAAAATACGCGGGCGTCGTACCCGATCGAGTTCATACCGAATGGCGTTGCGCAGGGATTCGTCCGCACGCATCCGAAGAACATCGTCTTTCTCACTTGCGACGCGTCGGGTGTGATGCCTCCGATCGCCAGACTCAGCCCCGAACAGGCTCAGTACCACTTCATCAGCGGCTACACGTCGAAGATCGCCGGGACGGAGATCGGGCTCGGGATCGAACCGGAGATCACGTTCAGCACGTGTTTCGGAGCTCCCTTCATGGTACGCCACCCGTTCGAGTACGCCAAGATGCTGAAAGGCCGCATGCTCCAGCACGAGGCCAATTGCTGGCTCGTGAACACCGGTTGGGTGGGCGGACGTTTCGGTGTGGGCAAGCGGATCAGCATCAAGTACACGCGAGATTTGCTCGATGCTGCGCTCACGGACAAGCTCGACGACGTGGAGTACCGCAAGGACAAGCTGTTCGGGTTCGAGATGCCGGTCACGTGTCCAGAGGTTCCTCAGAAGCTGCTCGAACCTTCCGGCTCGTGGGAGAACAAGGACGACTACTGGAAGAAGTGCGACGCGCTGGCGGCGCGGTTCATCGAGAACTTCAAGCTCTTCGCAAGCGGCTGCCCGCGCGACGTGATGGAAGCGGGTCCGCGGCGGCTGTAGTTCGAGGCGAAAGACGGGGCCTCTGCAGCTGGCCAGTGGGGGATCGAAGCAATGGGGTCGGCGGTCATTGCGGTCGAGAATCTCACCAAGTACTACGGCAAAGCGAGAGGCGTAGAGTCGATAGGCTTCACCGTCGAAACCGGTGAGGTGTTCGGCTTCCTCGGCCCCAACGGCGCGGGGAAAACGACGACGATCCGCATCCTCCTCGACCTCGTGCGTCCGACGGCCGGAACGGTCGCGGTGTTCGGCGCGCGTGTGAGAGAGGATTCACTCGGCGTACGCCGGCGCTGCGGCTATCTCCCCGGGGATTTTGCTCCCTACGGGCATCTCACCTCGGACGAATTCCTTCGCTTCGCTTCGCGCCTGCGCAGGCGCAGCGAGCCTGTCGAAGGATCCCTCCTCGATCGTTTTGGCCTCTCGAAAGCTGATCTCGCCCGGAAGATCAAGTACCTCTCGCATGGGACGCGTCAGAAGCTGGGC
>CAZYCB010000026.1:0-2070 GCA_964645735.1 uncultured bacterium
GGCGAATACTCCGATTGCCGAGGGTTGGCGCGGAGGATGATCGACGACTACGCGGCCGGCATCATCGAGGTACCGGTCACCGAGATGGCCCGGGTGTATCTCGTCGCTGCGTGTCTCGAAGACGTGTTCCGGGACGCTGGCTACACGGAAGCGGTCGATGACCTCCTGTCGATCGCGCTCGCGATGGACCCGAACGTCGGTGACTCCATCGCCGGGTCGAGGCCGTTCGTCGCGGCGCGATTCGCGTTGATCCGTGCCGACCTGCTCGCCGCGCAGGGGCCGACGGGACGAAGATTCTCGCTGGGTTTCGTGCTTGGTGCCGAGGGTCCCGGCGGCATCCACTGGCGGAATGTCCCATTCTTTGGAGTCCGACTGGGTGCGGGCGTCCTGTCATGGCTGACGGTCGAGGCGGGAGTATTACTGCCGCTCCAGGAGACGCCGCTCGATGAAGTGGAGCTGTCTATTGGTAGCACCATGCGTTCGGCTTTCGTCCTGAACCGGCCGATGATCGTGCTCAACGTATCCTACTCGGCCGCGCACCAGGGCGGCTGGTCGCACGGGCTGTCCCTGGGAGCCGGCGCAGAAATCGCGCTGCGATCAGGGGTAGCTTTCCGTGGCTCCGCCGAGCTGCTGCGTATTGAAAGTGGGGAACCGCCCGACCCGGATTCGACCGATTTCCCATCCATCAGCCTGTTTGGAGCGCCGGCAACGCTCAGCGTGCCTAGAATCTCGGTGTCCGTGGCGTACTCGTTCTGAGACGGATTATTCCGTTTTCGGGTCCCCCTGATTGATGGGGGGCGAAACGCAGATCCAGCCGGCGAACAGCCGCGCCTTATGGAGCGTTGTTGCTGCCGGCCGGCGATCGTTCTATGACCGCCTGGTGCAGGCCGAGTCTCGGCATGGCCCCCCGACCGATCGTCTTGCATCCCCCCTCCCGGTCGATCGTCGCCTGCATGGTTTCGCGAGCCAGGGTTGCGCACGCTTCCGAGGCGCTCTTCGTGGGCGCCGCGGGGTACATCGGTTTTCCGATCAGGATCAGGATCCGGGGCGGGAGGTGGAGGGTGTTCCACAGTTTCAGTGCCCGTTTTCTGAGAACGGTCGTGACCGTGACGACCGGCAGGCCCCGTCGGGAGGCCGCGCGGAAGGCGCCGCGATGGAAGGGCATGATCTGCTGGTTGCGGAGGTAGCACTCGCCCTCGGGGAAGAAATGCACGAGGCCGAGATGACGGAGCGCGTCGTCGATCCCGCGCTCCTGGCGCCCGACAGCGCTCGATCCCTGGACGAGGGGCATGGCACCGAGCAGGCGCACGAAGGTTCCCAGGAGCGGGATCAGGGCGGTTTCTTCGAGCATGGTGTAGTAGGCGCGACGCGGCCAGATCGCGTACGCGATGAAACCAGGATCCAGGACTAGGGAGTGGTTGCTCACGAGGATGGCGCGGTGGACGCCGCGGAGGTTCTCCCTGCCCCTGATCTCGATGCCGAACAGGGATCGGCTCACGATCCGCACGAGAACCAGGACGAACCGGAAGACGACCGTGAACGGCAGGAACGAGGGCGTGAAGGTCACCAGGCGTTGTCCCCTGCGGTATGCCATCAGGGGTTTCCCCTCCCAGCAGTGAAGCACGGCATATGGATGGGCTAATGAGTAGCGATCCGTGCAATTCCGTGTCAAGTGGCCAGCGTGGCCGGGAGCCCTCAGGGCTGGGGATTCAACAACATTTCTGATAGAGTCTGACCGAGCGGTGGAAGGATGGATCAGTGACTCCGTTTTTCGAGCACGAAGCCGTGCTCCTCGTCATTCGTCTCGTCGTCGTCGCAGCGGTGTACTTCTTCGTGCTCGCAGTGACCAACATCGTCTGGATGCGGCTCAGCTGCCGGCTTCCCCGAGCGGGCAGCACCGCGATGGTGTCCGTGCTGATCCCCGCGCGTAATGAAGAAAAAAACATCGGCCGCTGCCTCGATTCACTGATCGCACAGACGCACGCGAACTACGAGATCCTGGTGCTCGACGACCAGTCAACCGACGGCACCTGGGCTGTCATTGAGCGGTTCACCCGCGAGCACCCCGGG
>CAZYCB010000027.1:0-5841 GCA_964645735.1 uncultured bacterium
TCCCTATCGCCATCGGCCTCGGCGCAGGCGCGGAGTCCCGCCGTCCGTTGGGGCTCGCCGTCGTGGGCGGACTTCTCTTTTCTCAATTCCTCACCCTCTACGTCACGCCCGTTTTCTACGTCTACATGGACCGGTTCCAAAGCAGGCTGCAAGATCGAAACCGGCACAGTAACCGTTCAATTGACGCGTCGTTCGGGTCGAGGCACGTGAGGTGTTTTGACGTTCGCGACCCGTCATTTCTGGGAAAATTCCCGCAACCGTGCAACAGGATCGGGCAAAAAGGCATGCGCCTTCGACGTTCTATCCTTAAATAAACAATACGATTGCGCAGAATCGCAGGGGCAGCCGTCCGACGGGCGTGCGATTTGCAAGCCGTTCCAACGGCGGTGGCTCTCCGATGTCGGATGGCTTCCGACGTGACGAGCATCGAGATGTAGCTGAGGTATAGTTATGGTGATCATACGAGGCAAAGTGGACCCGTGCCGGGCAGACAGGAGCGTCGGCCGTTTTCGTCATATCTTCGGTTTCGGCCGATGGAATATGGAATACACGATCATCGATCGTGACGGCACGAGACTCAGATCCGAAAAGTTCAAGGCCGATCCGAAAGGGTGCTTCGCGGTGTGTGTCGACACACCCGCTCCCGGGGCCGTGGAGATCAAGGTCAAGGGGGACGGTACCTACACGGATGACTGCTGCACCGTCCACGTCATTTCCGATAACGACATCGTCAACCTTCCACGGAGGCTGAGTCCCAATTAAGGCCGGCACGCGCCGACGATCGGACGAATCGATGGGGGCGAAGCCGGTCCTTCCTCTCGCACGATGGCTGCCAAATGCCGGATGCCTTCCCTGGTGACCCGTGGTATCGTGGACACTGGGAGCGAGGAACACCGGTGAACCAACATCCTTTCAAAATCTGCTCGAAATGCGGGACGGAGTATTCCGTCGAAGCGCAGGTCTGTGCCGACTGCGGCGGGACGCTCGTGTTTCCCCAGGACTACGGCAAGCGCTTCGAGGCACCGGCCGAAGGGGAGGACCTCGTCCTCATACGGGAAGCAACCCTCGGATACCTGAAGGAACTCCTGGAGCTCGTGGCGAAGAAAGGAATCCGGGCGGGCATACGGCTCCACGATCAAGAGCCCGGTGCATGTTCTCCGAGGAGCTGCGCGTCTCAACCGCTCTTCGGCCTGTACGTGGCGAAGGGCGACGAGAGCGCCGCCAAGGAAATCGACCGCACGCATTGGCTACGAGGCGCGCCGGAGCACGCGTCGTCCTTCACGTACACCGAGTCGGAACTCCATGGAATTTGTCCCGCATGCTCCTCACCCGTTCCCGAAGGCGCCGCCGCCTGTCCGGAATGCGGTTTGGTGGTGGGATCGGTTGAAGACGTGGCGACCTGCCCCGACTGCGGTGCGGAAGTGGGAGACGAAGCCACACGGTGTCCCCGCTGCGGCGCCGAGTTCGAGTAGACGAACTCGCAAGCCACCTTTCGGGCGATCGCTCGAATCCTTTCTCGTTGCCTCTGCGACTGTTATGGTTTACAATCACGTCCAAGAATACTGCTAACAATCCTCACGACATCGTCCTCTGAATCCGCAGGCGCTGCGCGCCAAAACGCGCGACTTCGAGACTCATCTACTGAGCGAGGTGCACCATGAAGCTCTCAGGCATTGCGGTTCTGGTTGCGCTGCTGGTTATTGTGTTCATTCCGCTGGCGGCTGCGCAGGAGGCGTTCCACATCGAAACGGTCGACTCCATCGGAGATACGGGGTTCGGCGCGTCCATCGCACTCGACAACCAGGGGCGACCGCACATCGCGTACATCGACAGGATCAGCCGGACCATACGCTGCGCGGTGAAAACCGAGACGGCCTGGACCGTTCTACCTGGTCCGCAGTTCGCCGATGAGCGAACCGGCGTCACCCTCGTGCTCGACGCCGAGCTCAACGCGGGGATTGCGCACGCCGGCACGTACTCTCACAACGTTGGCAGCGGCTGGGTGACGGAGGACATGGGCGGGTTCTCCCCCTGGTTCAGCACTGTGGCGCAAGACGCGGCCGGCGGTCTTCAGGGCGTGACGATCTGGTCCTGGGGAAGCGGGGACTATGAAGGATACGTCTCGTACACGCGTCGCATCGGGGATGCCTGGTCGGATTTCATTCTCGACGATGGGACGTTTTATCCCTCATATCCTCACGCATCGCTCGCTATCGACAGCCACGGCGATCCGCACATCAGCGTGACCCCGACAGGCGGCGATTCGGTGCGCTATTGGCGCCGTTCGAACGGCGTGTGGTCGAAGATCGTATTCGGGCCGGGGGCGTGGAGCTCGATCGCTCTCGACGCGCAGGAGGTGCCGCGTATCAGTTACTACGACACCGTCGGACGCGATCTCGTTCTCGCGTTTCAAACAGGCGGCGTGTGGATAGCGGTGCCTCTCGATGGATTGGAAGACGTGGGGCAGTTCACGTCCCACGCGATAGGCGGCGGGGTTTCGCACGTCGCCTACTACGCTAAATCGGTCGGCGACCTCAAGTACGCCGTGTACGATCCTGCGCAGGGCGCGGCGAGCCTCGTCGTTCAAACAGTCGATTCTTCAGGCGACGTCGGCGCGTGGGCGTCTCTGGCTCTCGATGCGCAAGGCGATCCTCACATCGCCTACCGCGATGTCGGCCATGGGTATCTCAAGTACGCTTGCCGAGCGGTGAAGGTCCCAATCGAGAGAAGAACGCTCGGCGGGGTTAAGGCGCTCTACAGACCGTGGGGCCGAGCTCTTCGAAGGCCGCCCCACTAACTGTAATGATGGCAACACGCACAGGACATTCGGGAGACGCGGCGGCGCCCAATACGAGACCTTCGGTCGAAAAAGTACGACGCCGACCGCCCATGAATCGCGCTCCGGAACGATATTCCGCTTTGACAATAGTGTGATCTAAGTGTTAGCTTAAGACAACTCAGAGAATTACTCTGCCCCGCTCGTTTCCGCAATGTCCATCCCTGCTGTTTCGATACCCGGATCAGAGTGAAATCCCCGAGTCCAACGTGGATGCGCATGTCGCGTTTCACGAAAACCAAGTAACCCGCGGTAGCTGCTGATCGTTCAAGAGCATCGCAAAAGACTCATGGGGTGGAAAGAGGAGTTAGTCCATGTCCACTAAGAGACTTTATGTCGGCAACCTTCCATTCGACGCAACGACCGAGACCGTCCGCGCCGCTTTCGAGGCGTTCGGAGCCGTTCATGACGTGTCGCTCGTTACCGATCGTGAAACGGGCCGCCCGAGGGGGTTCGGGTTCGTCGAGATGGATGCCGAGCCGGCAGCCGCGGCTATTCAGGGTCTCAATGAAAAGGACTTCGGGGGCCGCAACCTCACCGTGAACGAGGCGCGCGAACGAAACACGCGGGGCGATCGTAGATAGGACATCGAACGCTCATCCATCGCACAGGCGGGGGTCGCTGTGGCGGCCCCCGTTCTCTTAGTACATCCGATACGGTGTTGGATCCCGGCTGCCGCTGTACGGCGAGGACGGTCGTCAGGGAGAAAGTGGCGTATGGAATAGATTCAATCCGGTTTCAGAAAGGTGGAGAATGGCGATGCGCAACAGATATGGGTTCGACAAACGGGTCAAGGAACTGAAGAAAAAGAAAAAGCGCGAGGAAAAACTCGAGCGCAAACGGTTGAAAAAGCAAGACGGTCAAACCGGCCCGGAGGAGAGTCCGGGAACGCCGGCCGATGCCACGGGCGAGGGGACGATGCCGGATGGCGATTCCGAGGGCCGTGAGGTCCAATAAGCGCGGCCGGCTTGCGACGCGGCGAATTCTCGAAACACCTTGCGATAGAGCCGCGCGTTGTTCTTGTTCGAGAGATTGCTCACGAGCGCGAAAACGGGCTTGCGTCTTTCCGTCAACCAACCCCACACCCGGCGTGCGACGCGCACGGACGAATAGAACTCCCTGTTGCAGGTATCCATCTCTCTGTAGATGTCTGTCGGGCTCAGGTGTTTGTAACGGCCCACGGGGAGCGTCAACATGTAGTACTTCCAATCCTCCGGGAACGTGTTGACCACAATACGACCTTCCGCCTCCATGGTTTTCCACAGATCGGTACCCGGCAACGGTGTCAAACACTGCAGGTTGAGGAGATCCACCCCGTACTGTTCGGCTGCCGCCGAGATGCGTTTCCCGATGCCCGGCTCGTCCACGTCCAATCCCATGATGAACGCGCCGGCCACCACGAGACCGTGCCGCTGAATCCGCTTGACGGAGGCTCTGAAATCGCGGCCGTTGTGGTTGTTGAACTTCTTGCGAATTTCGGCCAGCCCTTCGTCGCTCGGCGATTCGAACCCGATGAAGACCCCGACGCAGCCGGCCTCGACGGCCAGCTGAAGCAGTTCTTCGTCATCCGCCATGTTGATCGTCGCCTGGGCAATCCATTTTTTGCCGAGGTTTGCCCGGATCAAGGCCCGAAACAGGTCTTTGGCCCCGGCGATGTGGTCGTGACGCGTACCGATGAGGTTGTCGTCCACGACGAGGATATAGTTTTCTCGAATCGACTTGAATTCCTCCACCACGTCCTCGATCACGCGGCGGCGGTATTTCTTTCCGTTGAACGCGCTGACGCTGCAGAAGGAGCAGTTGAGCGGACACCCACGTGCGGTTTGGACCGACCCGAAGAAATACTTTCCTGCGAGCAAATCGTGCCGTGCGAGCGGAATCTTTTTCGGGTCGGCTTGGCTGCCCTCATAGAGCGGCTTCAAGGCACCCCGCCTGGCGTCTTCAAGAACCTGCGCCCAAACCTCTTCGGCCTCGCCGGTAACCACGGCGTCCACTCGCGTCGAGGCTTCCTCGGAACACATGCTCGCGTGGATACCGCCCATCACCACAGGCACGCCGCGGGCGCGGAATTCGGCGGCCACTTCGTAGGCGCGGGGCGCTTGTGACGTGAACGCGGTGATCCCCACCAGGTCGGGCTCTGGCATATCCGGATAGTTGGGCGGACCGAGATTTTCGTCAACCACGGTGACGTCCCAATCCTCAGGGGTCAGCGCGGCCAATACGAGAAGGCCGAGTGGTTTCCAAACCCGGTATTTGTTCCACCGGTTTTCTTTGACTTTCACCATGCTCGACAGGCGATTGCAGGGATTTATCAGAAGCAGTCTCATACGTACTCCCAACGCTTTGCTAGAAATCCGTCGACGGCGCCTTCGCCCGTACAGCCTGGGCACTACTGTACGCCATGTTTCCCACGAAGAAGTAGGACAATTCTGCCCAGTTTGTCTAGCGAGCCGCTCGGGACGAAAACCACGTTTCCGCCGGCTCCCAGGACCTTCTCGATGAGCATGTCGATGACATCGTCGATTTCGTCCCTCACATCCACGTCTGGCAATATCGTCGCCGACCCGTCTGCTTCGCTGATGCTTCCCTTGACGTGATAGTCTTCCTCGACCAGCAGGGTCGCACCCACCGTCTCGTTGACCCGCCGGCAAACCGTCTCCAGTCCGCAAATCTTTTCGGCGCCCGCCGCAATTTCCAAATCGCGCAAGGCTCTCTCCCGCGAACCTGACATGGCTTCCTTGACCAGGGGCCAGACGACCTTGCCCAAGTCACGCGGAGACGTCTCGCTGAAATCTCCTTCGACGCGCCCCACAATGACCGCCGAGTGATTCGTGACGGCGGCGAACGCGGTCTGGAGTTCCCTTTCGCCCGCCACGACGACGATCATCGGTTCCAGTTTGTAATAGTGACTGAAGCGCTCGTCCACGATTTGCACAAAGGCGTGCAATCCATTACCTTGGCCGGCTGTTCCGGCCAATCCCGCTGTTGGCGTTGGCGCGTTCAAC
>CAZYCB010000028.1:0-25219 GCA_964645735.1 uncultured bacterium
CGGAGTCGCTGAAGGATTCCCAGCTCAACGCGCAGGCGAGGGCTCAGTTCATCGACGTGATCATCGAAAACGGCGCGAATCTTCTCCAGCTCATCAACAACCTGCTCGATCTCTCGAAGCTGGAAACCTCGGGACAGATGCTGAGCATGTCGCTCTCGCACGTTCACGACGTGATCAAGTCCGTGTGGCCCAAGATGCAGACGAGGGCCGCGGGAAAGGGTATCCGGCTTGAATTCGTGCCCGACCCCAAGGTCCCGGTGACCTACCTCGACAACACGCAGGTCGTCCAGGTGTTCTCGTGCCTCATCCAGAACGCGATCAAGTTCACCGACGGCGGCGGCGCGGTCAGGGTCGAGACGATGTTCACCGGCAACGAGATTCTCGTGAAGGTGCGGGACACCGGTGCGGGGATTCCCGAGGGCGAGCTCTCGCACATCTTCGAGACGTTCCGCCAGGTGGACGGTTCTTCTTCGAGGCGTTGGGGTGGTCTGGGGATAGGGCTCGCGCTCGCCAAACACATCGTGGAGCTCCACAGGGGAAGGGTGACGGTCGAGAGCAAGTGCGGGAGCGGTACGACGTTCACCGTGGCTCTTCCGCTCGAGACCGAAGAGGTATTCCTCCAGCACGCTGCGGCGGGAAACGGGCAGAAGGCGCAAGCGGGAAACGCGGCGGCGAAGCCGAGCAAGGATGTCCCGAAGAGGGAACTGGCGGGAGAGCCGCAGGGAAGCGGTCCGAAGAAAAACTGACCCTAGTTGGGAACCTCTTCGACCGACTCGGCGAGCAGGATCGCCGAGTTGTGAGCCACGCGGAGAATCCCGCCGCCGATGCGAAAATGCCTCTCACCCCCGCCGGCAAGCGTCACCTTCACGTCGCCCTCCTTCATCGTCGAGATGAGCGGCGCGTGGTTGGCGAGCACGCCGAGGTAGCCCGCCTCCCCGGGGGCGACGATCGACACCACGTCCTCGTCGAAGATCGCCGCTTTGGGACTCAAGATCTTGAAACGATACGTCGGCTCCACGAAACGCCCCTCCGGCTACGCGTGTGACTTGGCTTGCTCGACGACCTCTTCGATCGTGCCGACCATGTAGAAGGCCTGTTCGGGCACATCGTCGTACTTGCCCTCGATGATCTCCTTGAAGCCTCTCACCGTATCCTGGATCTTCACGTACTTGCCCGCGCGTCCCGTGAACACCTCGGCGACGAAGAACGGCTGCGAGAGAAAACGCTGGATCCGCCTCGCCCGGCGGACGACGAGCTTGTCCTCTTCGGAGAGTTCGTCCATGCCGAGGATCGCGATGATGTCCTGAAGCTCCTTGTTCCGTTGGAGGATCTCCTGAACCCGCCTCGCCACGTGGAAATGTTCCTGTCCGACGCTCTGCGGGCTCAAAATCCTCGACGTCGACGCGAGCGGGTCGACCGCAGGGTAGATCCCGATGTTGGAGATCGATCGCGAGAGCACCGTCGTCGCGTCGAGGTGCGTGAAGGTTGTCGCCGGCGCGGGGTCGGTGATGTCGTCCGCGGGGACGTAAATCGCCTGGACCGATGTGATCGATCCTTTTTTCGTCGAGCAGATCCGCTCCTGGAGTTCGCCCATCTCGGTGCCGAGCGTCGGCTGGTATCCCACGGCGGAGGGCATGCGGCCGAGAAGAGCGGAGACCTCCGACCCGGCCTGAACGAAACGGAAAATGTTGTCGATGAAGAGAAGAACGTCCTGGTTCTCCTCGTCGCGGAAGTACTCCGCAACCGTCACTCCGGCAAGCCCCACGCGGAGCCTCGCTCCGGGCGGTTCGTTCATCTGACCGAAGACGAGGCTCGTCTTGTGGATCACGCCGGACTCGTTCATCTCGAGGTAGAGATCGTTCCCCTCGCGGGTTCTCTCTCCCACCCCGGCGAAGACCGAGTATCCTCCGTGCTCGGTAGCGATGTTCCGTATGAGTTCCTGTATGATGACCGTCTTACCGACGCCCGCGCCTCCGAACAAACCGATCTTGCCTCCCTTGGGGTACGGCGTTAGAAGGTCGACCACCTTGATCCCCGTCTCGAGCTGGGCGGTTTCCGTCGCCTGGTCCTCGAGCTTGGGTGGGCGGCGGTGTATGGGGTAACGCCTGTTCGGTTCGGGAAGAGGGCCCTTGCCGTCGATCGGTTCGCCGAGGAGGTTGAACAGACGGCCGAGCACCTGTGTGCCCACGGGCACGGTGATCGGACCGCCGAGATCCTCGGCGGGCATGCCGCGGACGAGCCCGTCTGTCGAGCTCATGGCGATGCACCGAACCACGTTGTCTCCCACGTGGAGCGACACCTCGACGGTGACGTCGATCTGGCGCTTCTCGTCGCGGAGCCGTATCGCATTGAGAATCGGGGGGAGCGTGTCCGAAGGGAATTCGAGATCCACCGTGGGACCGATCACCTGTACGATCTTGCCGATGTTCGGTTCATTGGCCATTCGCGTCGCTCCTTTTTCTACGATGCCGGCGGGCCCTCGTGCCTGCCGGTGTGTTCTTGGCGCCGAAAGCCCTCGATGTTACTTCAATGCTTCGGCGCCTCCGACGATCTCGGACAGCTCCTTCGTTATGACTGCCTGGCGGAGCCTGTTCCTTTCGATGACGAGGGCGTCGAGCGCCTCCTCGTCGTTCTTCGTGGCGAGCTGCATCGCCGTCATCCGCGCGCCGTATTCCGACGCGAACGAATCGGCGAGTGTGGCGAAAATCTTCGTCGTGGCGTAGAGCGGCAGGAGCTCCCGGTACACGGACGGCCGGTCAGGCTCGAGGATGTAGGCCTCCTGTTGTTCCTCTTTCTCCACGCGCGGGATGCTCAAGAACTTGTCGATCTTAACCGTCGATACCATGACGGACTTGAACTGCGCGTAAACGATGTAGAGAGCGTCCACCTCGCCCGCGACGAAGAGACCGACGAGCTTCTGTGTCAGGCGCCTGATCTCGTCGAGCTCCAGCTTGTCGCTCACCCGCTCCTCGCGGTGGACGATGGGAATGTGCTTGTTCCTGAAGAAGAGGTAACCCTTTCTCCCGATCGGTATGAGACGGACGTCCATGTCGGGGTGGCTGCCGATGAAATCGAGAGCCGCGCGGATGAGCTTCGTGTTGAACGCGCCGCACAAACCCCGGTCGGACGTGACGACCACGAGCCCCGGGCGCTTCGGCTCGGGTTCTCCTGGCTGCTCGAAGATCTTCTTCGCCGCGACCTCCAGGGGAGGTTTGCCCTCTTCGAAGGAGAGCTCGAACGAAGAATCCTGCGACGCCGCGTCCGCGTCGTCCGCCAGCCCGGCGAGAATGCGCAAGACCCCGTCGAGCTCCTCGCTGTACGGTCTGGCCGATGCCGCGCGCGTCTCGGAACGTTTGAACTTCGCCGCGGCGACGAGCTGCATCGCGCGTGTGATCTTCTTGATGTTCTCGACCACACGGAGTCTGGCTTTTATGTCGAGGAGTGACCGCACTTGTCCGTCCTGACTCTTTCCGTCCCGGGGTTAGCTCGCCGTTCCTTCGAGCGCCTGCACGAAGCGGCTCTTGAACTGCTCGATGGCGCGGGCGAGTTCCTTTTCCACCTCGTCGTCGATCCTCTTCTCCTGGGCAAGTACGCGGATGACGTCGGGGTAGTCCTTGTCCATGAAATCGTGGAACTCCTTCTCAAAACGGCCGAGCGCGCCGGTGGGGATGTCGTCCAGATACCCGTGCGTCGCGGCGAAGACGATCACGACCTGTTTCTCGATCGGCATCGGCACGAACTGGTCCTGCTTGAGGACCTCGACCATTTTCTCGCCGCGCGTCAGCTGGGCGACGGTCGATTTGTCGAGATCCGATCCGAAACGCGCGAAATCGACGACCTCTCTGTACTGCGCGAGGTCGAGCTTGAGGCGTCCGGCGACTTGTTTCATCATCTTGGTCTGCGCGTTGCTCCCCACACGGGACACGGAGATCCCGACGTCGATGGCCGGCCGGATCCCCGAGTAGAAGAGATCGTTCTTGAGAAATATCTGACCGTCGGTGATCGAAATCACGTTCGTGGGGATGTACGCCGTTACGTCGCCGAGTTGGGTTTCGATCACGGGTATCGCCGTGAGCGATCCGCCGCCGAGATCGTCTCTGAGCTTGGCCGCTCTCTCGAGGAGTCTCGAGTGGAGGTAGAACACGTCTCCTGGGTAAGCCTCCCGTCCGGGGGGTCTGCGCAGGAGGAGCGAGAGCTGACGGTACGCCTGCGCGTGCTTCGAGAGGTCGTCGTAGAAGCAGACCGCGTGTCTGCCGGAGTCCCGGTAGTACTCGCCGATCGCGCAGCCCGAGTACGGGGCGAGGAACTGCAGGGGCGCCGGATCGCTGGAGCTGGCGTCCACGACGACGGTGTAGTCCATCGCGCCGTGCGCCTCGAAAACCTTGACGATCTGCGCGACGGTGGACTCCTTCTGGCCTATGGCCACATAAATGCAGATGACGTCGGAATCCTTCTGATTGATGATCGTGTCCACGATGATGGCGGTCTTGCCCGTCTGCCGATCACCGATGATGAGCTCGCGCTGGCCGCGTCCGATGGGGATCATCGAATCGATGGCCTTGAGGCCCGTGTGGAGGGGCTCCTTGACGGGCTGGCGCTGGACGACGTTCGGGGCGACGGATTCGACGAGACGGCTTTCGTGCGTCGCGATTGGCCCCTTGCCGTCGAGCGGCTGCCCGAGGGAGTTCACCACGCGGCCGAGGAGCGCATCGCCGGCGGGCACCTGGGCCACCTTGCCCGTGCGCTTCACCACGTCGCCTTCGCGTATGCTCGTGTCGGGGCCGAAAAGCGCGGCGCCGACGTTGTCCTGTTCGAGGTTGAGGACCATTCCTATGATCCCCCCGGGGAACTCGAGGAGTTCTCCGGCCATCGCGTCGTCCAATCCCCAGATGCGGGCGATCCCGTCGCCGATCTGGAGGATCGTGCCGACCGATTCGGTTTCGAGACTGGCCTGGTAGCCCTCGATCTCCTTCTGGATGATCGAACTCACTTCTTCCGGTCTGAAGGCCATCTTCCGTTCTCCTGTCCCTGTGTTTCGGTCCGCCGCGCGATCCCGATTCTCGGATCACCGCTCTCCCGGAGCGGCCGTCATGATCCGGCTTCGGGCGACGCTTCTCCGGCGCGTGTGACTTTGGTCTGTTTCAGATGACGTCTGAGCTGCCGCAGCTGGAAACGGACGCTCCCGTCGATGAGCTTGTCCTCCATCCTGACGATCATTCCGCCGAGGATACGCGGGTCGACCACGTGGGTGACGCGGACCGTCTTTCCCGTCTGGCTCTCGAGCGTCCGAACGAGCTTCTCCTTTAGAGCCTCGTCGAGCGGCACCGCGGTGATCGCCGTTGCCTCGACGATGCCCTTCTCCTTTTCGTACAACAGCTTGTACGCCTCGGCGATGTCGCTCACGTACACGATCCTCTTCTTGTCCACGAGGAGGTGCATCAGCTCGACGAAGAGAACCGAGGCGCGCCCTTTGAGAACCGTGTCGAGCAGTGCGTGCTTGGCCTCGGTGGCGATCTGCGGGGAGAAGAGGAAGTTCCGCACGCGGGGGATCTGCCGCTGAAGCGCGAGGAGGCCCTCGGCGTCCTCGAAGACCTCGTCCGCCTTTCCGGCGGATAGAGCGGCCTGCAGGAGCGCTTTCGCGTAGCGCTGCGCTATACCGCTTCGTGTCATCTCGCACCCTCTTCCTTGCGCGCGGCCCTGGTCATCTCGCTCTCTCGTTCACTCCGCTTTCATCCGGCCGAGAAAATCGTCGATGAGGCGGGCGTGCCTCTCCCTGTCGAGCTTCTCCGCGATGATCTTCTCCGTGGCGCCCAGCACAGCGTCGATCATGCGGTCCTTGAGGATCACGTTCGCCTTGTCCAGCTCGAGCGAGATGTTCTGCTTCGCCTTCTGCCGCATGTCGACCGCGACCTGGCGCGCCTCCTCGCGGATCTCCGCGGCGAGCTTTTCACCCTCGCGGGCGCCTTCCTGTATTCTCGAACGCCGGGCGACCTCGATGTTCTCGAGTTCCTTTTCGTAATGCTCCCTCTGCGCGGCGATCTCCTCCTTGCCCTTCTCGATCTCGGAGAAGGAAGCGGAGATCGTCTCGCGCCGGTGCTCAATGAACTTGAGCATCTTTTCCCAGGCGAACCGTTTCACCAGCCAAATCGCGATGATGAAACCGATAATGTGGGTGACGATCTGTCCCCAATCGATGTGCATGGCGTACTCCTTGACGCTTCGACCCCCACGGCTCGCGGCGCGCCGTGCGCGCCCCCGCCGGCGGGACGAGTCGAGGTGTTCGGCGGATCAGCCGCCGATCTTGCCCATGAGCAGAATCGCGACGACCAGCGCGTAGATCGTCAAGGCCTCGATGAACGCGGCGCCGATCACCATGGCGACTTGAATCTTTCCCGCCGCTTCGGGTTGGCGGCCGATGGCCTCCATCGCCGAACCGACGGCACGGCCGAGGCCGATGCCGCTGCCGATCGCGGCGAGACCCACTCCGAGGGGAAGAGCCAAACCCAACATCGCTCGATAGTCCATGACGGAATCCTCCTTTGAGGGTTTAGTGATGCTCCTCTTCTTCATGAGGAAGCGCCATCGCGAAGTAAATGGTCGCCAGCGTCATGAAGACGAGCGCCTGAATGAATCCCAACAGAAGCGCCAGCCCGTAGAACGGGATCTGCAGCGGGATCCCCACGGGCACGTGCGTGAAGCTCGTGATTGCGAGACCGAGCCCCACGAATATGAAGATCAAGATGTCTTCGCCGGTAATATTCCCGAAGAGTCGCAGCGACAGGCTCACCGGCTTGGAGATCTCCCCGATGATGTGTATGGGGATCATGAGCCAGACGAGACCCCACTGGATCGGTGTGCGCGGCTCGCCCATGAGGTGGTCGAGATAGCCGCCGAAGCCGTTCTCCTTGATCGCCGTGAACTGGACGTAGAGAAACACGCAGATGGCGAGCGCGAGCGTCTGATTGATGTTGGCCGTCGGCGATTTCATGAGCGGTACGAGGCCGAAGTAGTTCATGCACAGAATGTAGAGGAAGAGCGTGCCGAGAAACGGAACGAACTTGCGGCCGCGCGGCCCGAGTATGCCGATGATGAAGTTCTCGAGCGTCTCGACGATGAGCTCGACGACGTTCTGGAGCTTGCCCGGTATGAGCTGGGGATTGCGCGAGGCGAGCCGCACGACGAGGATGATGAAACCGGCTACGAGGAGGGAGAAGATCACGTTCTCCCATTTCAGCAGGAAATCTCCCGCGCTCGTCCCAGCGAGGGCCTGGCCGAGGAGCGAGATGAAGTTGGGCAGTTCGTGCTGTTCGCCTTCGCCCGCGGAGGAGGCAAGAGCGGTGCCCGGCAGCGCGGCGAGCGCGGCGGCGATGGAACCAAGCCTGTATCCGAGAGGACGCGGCATGCTCATTTCCCTCCGTCCGCTCCGGGGGAACTCGGACCGGCGCCGGGGCTTTCGCCGCGGTCGAGACCGAGGACGAGCCGACCGCCCGCTTTGAGAGCGATCACGGAGAGCGGCCATGCGAAACCGGCGAGAAAACCGACGAGGGGAAGCCCTGCGATGCGGACGACGAGATAGGCCACGCCGTAGAGGACGGGCACCTTGAGGAACATCACCGCCGCGATCTTCGATCGATAACGTTCCGGGTCGGTGGACGCGAGCCGGACGAGAACCCGGAGCACGTGAAGATTGACCAGCGACCACGCACAGCCCAGCGCGAACGCGCCGGCTGTTCTAGGGCCGAAGTACAGCCATACGATGAGCGACACCACCAAACCGGTCGCCACCGAAGTCTTTCTCACGCGATCGAGAAACTCAAACCCCACGGCCGCTGTCTTCTTTCTTGTCTTTCGTCCTGCTTTTGCCGGCGAGTTTGACGAGCCGGATCACCTGCTTCGCTGCGGCGATGAAACCGGCGATCAGCAAAACGACGCTGAAAACCGGGTCGGTACCGAGCTTGCCGTCGATCCACCGGCCGATGAGAAGGCCGACGATCGGGGACACAGCCAGGAGGACGGGGATCGTGGTCAGCAGCCCCGCCTGGCGTATGGCCCAGTAGAGGTCTTCTCCGTTCTTCTTCTGCAAGGAATCTAGAATGAATCCCAAAAGGGAATATCCGCCGGCCTCTCGTTGGCGTTCTCGGCAGGAACGCGGCGATCGAGATGTCGACGTAAGGTAAATGAAATCAACGCTAAAGTCAATAACCAACTTGGGCGGCCGGGGCGGGCGCGCCTGGCGTCGCCGGGCCCGTTGAATACGCGGGCTTGCCGCGTGTAACAAGGCCGTGCAACATAGCATGGAACGGCCGCGTAGTCCGATTGTCCCTGTCGATTCAAGGTGGTTGCGATGCTAGGAATTCTGGCCGTCTTGGCGGCGATCTTCGTTGCTCTTGGTTTCGTGGCGTTCGTGGCGAAACTCGTCCTGACGCTCGTCCTGCTGCCGCTTCACGTGGCGTTCTTTCTCGTGAAGGGGCTTCTGCTTCTCGTTTTTGCGGTGCCTGTCGTGTTGGCTCTCGCCGGTGTGGCGGCGGTGGCGGTCCCCATCGCGATCGCGCTCTTGGGACTGCCTATCCTGTTGGTCGTCGGGGGGATCGTGCTTCTCGTCAAGCTTCTCTCGTGATCCCCGTTTTCTTCGACAGGTAGCGCGCGAGTGCGTCCTTCCAGTGAGGCATCGCATCGAGGGCCTCGCGCTTCAGCCCGGCGTTCTCGAGCACCGAGTACGCCGGACGTCTGGCCGGCGCTTTCCACTCGGCGGCGGTCGTCTTTTCGAGCCGCACGGTTTTGCCCGCGAGATCGAATACCGTCTTCGCGAATTCGAACCACGAGCACTCGCCCGCGTTCGTCGCGTGGTAGATTCCCGGCGGCGGTTCGGACTCGATCAAGACCCTTATCTGCTCGGCGAGGTCCTCGGTGAACGTCGGGGTGAGAACCTCGTCGCACACCACGCGGATCTCGTCTTTCTCGGCGGCCAAGGCGAGCATCGTGTCCACGAAATTCCTCCTCTTACCCCAGCACGCGTGCGTTCCGTACAGGCCGCTCGTGCGGACGACGTAGCATTTCGGGTGGCCGCTCATCGCGTAATACTCGCCGGCGAGCTTGGTGATGCCGTACACGTTCAGAGGCCCGGGAGCATCGCTTTCGATGTACGGCTCGCTCTTCCTCCCGTCGAACACGTAGTCGGTGCTGATCTGGATCAGGCGCGAGTCCCGCGGGGAAGAGCATTCGGCGATGTGACGAACTCCAACGGCGTTCACCTGGAACGCCTTGAGATCGTTCGACTCGCACCAGTCCACGTTGGTGTAGGCGGCGGCGTTGATCACCCATGCGGGAGCGACCGCGGCGAGCTTCTCGGCGACACGCGGACGGTCGAGGATGTCGAGATCCTGATAGGTGAGCGCCTCGACCCTGTGCGCGGAGAGCGCCTTCTGGAGATCCATGCCGAGCTGCCCGTCGGCACCGAACAGCGCGATCGACAGTCGTCTAGTTCCCACGTTTTTTCGAGGTCCCTTCCGTATGAGCGGTGTTGCGGATTCGCCCTGCGGCGACGAGAAAAACGATTCTCAAAACGTCGGCGGCGAAGAAGAACGGGATCGTAGCCCAGTGGTACCAGGAGGCGTACCGCCCGAAGAAACGGAATGTGCTCGCCAGCTTTCGCGAGACCTTGGCCGCGCCGAGCTGGCCTCCCGTGCTCGACGATATCTTGTGCCACACCTTGCCCGTCGGCGCGTACACGACGCGAAAACCCGCGCGCCTCGCCCGCATGCAGAAATCGACGTCCTCGTAGTACGCCGTGTAGGACGTGTCGAGATATCCAATCGCCTCGAACACGCCGCGATCCGCCATCAGCGCGCAGCCCGTGATGTAGTCCACGTCGCGGACGGCGTCGCACTGCCCCGTATCCTTCTCGCGTATCCCGATGTGTCTCGAGACTCCGCGCCAGAGAAAGACCTCGCCCCCTGCGAACCATATCCGGTCCGGGGGAGAAGCATAGTAGATCTTGGGGCCGACGATCCCAATGTGCTCCGACGCCGTGATGGCATCGACAAGCCGGCCGACGAGAGCCGGGTCCACCACCGTGTCGTTGTTGAGGAGCAGCACGCAGTCGGCGCCCTTCTCGAGCGCCCGGCGGATGCCGACGTTGTTTCCTCCCGCGAACCCCAGGTTCGCCGCGTTCTCGATGATCGTCACGCGATCGCCGTACGCCGCTCTCACCGCGTCCGCCGTGCCGTCGCTCGATCCGTTGTCGACGACGATCACCTCGGCGTTCGCATATTCCAGCGACGCGAGCGACGCGAGGCACTCCATCGTGAGATTCCTTCCGTTCCACGTGAGGACGACGATCGCCACTCGCGGCATCGCCGATGTTCGTCGAAGAGAGATCTTGCTGGTGTTGGAAACTGACATGTGAGAGCGAGACTCAGTGTGTTATTTGCCGATGATGATAGCGCAGACGCCGGTCGTGCACCACAGCAAAAGCGCCCTTTCGGCCGGGTTCAAGGGGCAATCACCTTGACGGTGCAGCCGGCAGTCATTACCATATCCATCTATGAAACGCCCGTTGACGATAACAGTTGCGCTCGCCCTCATCGCCATCGCAGGACTGGCGGCGCTTTCCGCGCGGCGGGTCCCCCAGGGTCACCAGGGGATCCGGGTCGGTAGGGACGGCGAGGTGACACGCTACGGTCCTGGTCTTCATTTCGCGGCCCCGTTCTCCGGGCGGCTCATCACGTGGCCCGTCGGCAGCGTCGAACGGCGTTTTCCCGCCGATGGCGTTTACGAGGCGCGGACCGGTACGGGCGAGAGGAACGGTGTGGCCCTCGATCTCCGCCTCGATTTCAAGGAAGACTCGGGCGAGTTCATCTACAGAACGTTGGGCGAGGATCTCTGGGGCGGGCTTTCCGATCTCGTGCGCGAAAACGTGGAAATCGAGATGGCCCGGCGGTCTGCGGGCGGAATCGCGCAGGAGGAATTCGCGAGGGCCGTCGTCGTCGAGATGACGCCGGCGCTCGGCAAGATGGGGATCCGCGTCGTCGGATTCGGAATAAGCGCGTGGGGAAGCGCCGAGGGCGGCGCGCCGAGGGCGGGCGCGGCGGCTTTCCGAACCTCGCCGCCGGCGGTCCGGGCGATACGAAAGGTGATTTTCATCGGCGTGGACGGTGGGGATTGGGAGTTCATGAAGCCGATGATGGACGACGGGGATCTTCCGAATTTCAAGAGGATCGTCGACGAGGGCGCGACGGGTCACTTGAAATCGATAGAGCCGCTTCTCTCGCCGCTCGTGTGGACGTCGATGGCGACGGGCAAGCTCCCCGAGGACCACGGCATCCTCAATTTCACCGAATTCGATCCGAAGACGGGAAAGAAGACGCCGGTCACTCGCCTCGCCCGGAAGGTCGATGCGGTGTGGAACATCCTCGGCGACTACGGACGGACCGTCGACGTCGTCGGGTGGCTCGCCACGTACCCGGCCGAAGAGATCAACGGCATGATGGTGAGCGACCGCGTGGGTTACCTCGCGTACGCCGAGTCGGGCGGCGGAGGGGCCTCCGCGCCGGGGAACATGTCTCCGCCGGAGCGGGCCGCGGAGATCGACAAGCTCGTGGTCAAGAGCACGGACGTCGCATACGAGGACTTCCGCCGCGTGCTCGATATCGACCGTGAAGCGTTCGAAAAAAACAAGGCCATCCCGTTCGACACGAAGAATCCGATCAACAATCTGATCATGCTTTACGCCTCCGCGCAGACGTACAACGCCATTGCACAGCATCTTCTCGCCGAGGACCGACCGGATTTACTCGGTGTGTACTTCGAGTGGTGCGACGCCGTGGGGCACCTCTTCATGAGCTACGCGCCTCCGCGTCTTTCGTGGATTGCAGAGACCGACTACGAGAAGTACAAGGACGTGATGCGGCACGCGTACATCGTACAGGACAGGATCATCGGCGGATTCATCGACGAGTGCGGCGACGGGACGGTGATCGCGATCGCATCGGATCACGGGTTCAAGAGCGGCGCATCGCGGCCCCGCCTGGGGAGCGAGATCGCCGGAGGCCACGCCGCGTTCTGGCACGAGCCGTATGGAATCGTCGGGTTCTACGGAAACGGGATCCGCCGGGGCCAGAAACTCGACGAAGTCACGGTGCTCGATGTCGCTCCCACGATCCTCGCCCTCCAGGGACTCCCCCGGGCCGCCGACATGCCGGGACGCGTCATAGAGAGCGCGCTCGAAGATTCGATCTCGCGCCGGATCGACGCGTCGGTGGTCGCCACTTTCCAGCGGACGCGCGAGAAAGGGACCGCCCCGGTTTCTTCGGGGGCGGGTGACGAAGAGGCGCTGAAGAAACTCGAAGCTCTCGGGTACATCACGCCGGAGAGCCCCGATGCGTACAACAACCTCGGGCAGCGCTATCAGGAGCAGGGGGAGTACGGCAAGGCGATCGAGCAGTTCAAGAAAGCGCTCGCGATCAACCCCAATTTCCCCAGCGCGCTCAACAACATCGCCGTGTGCTACGGAAAGATCAAGCAGTACGCGCTCGCCGAGGAGGCGCTGAAAAAGGCGATTTCGCTCAAAAAGGACGATGTGTACGCGATGAACAACCTCGCCATCATGTACATGGAAACCGGGAACCTCGGGAAAGCCGTCGAGTACGGCGAGATGGCTGTACGTACGGAACCGACCTACGCGAACGGACACCTCACGCTGGGATCGATCTACGCCACTGCGAGAGATCTCGATCGGGCCGAGAGGGAGTTCGCGAGAGCGCTCGAACTCGATCCAACCAACCGAACGGCGCGCGCGAATCTCCAAAAGGTCCAGGCGGAAAAGTCGCAGAGCGGCGGCTCGCGCTCCGGAGGCGGCCGGTGAAGCGGAGAACGGTTCTCATCGTCATGGATGGATGGGGTCTGCGCGACGACGTGGAGGGGAACGCGGTCAAGCTCGCTTCGACTCCCGTTTTCGACAAGATCTGGGCGGCATATCCGCACACGGCGCTCGATCCGCATGGCGCCGCGGTGGGACTCCCCGATGGCCAGATGGGGAACAGCGAGGTCGGGCACCTCAACCTCGGAGCCGGCCGTATCGTTCAACAGGATATCGTGCGGATATCGAAGGCCATTGAAACCGGCGAGTTCTTCGAGAACGGCGCGCTCGTCTCGGCGTTCGATTCCGTGCGGCAGGGCGGCCGCGTGCATCTCCTCGGTCTCGTGTCGTCGGGCGGCGTCCACAGCCACCAGGATCATCTCTACGCGCTCGTCGAGATGGCTCGCAGAAGGGGCGTTCGCGACGTTTTCGTCCACGCGCTGATGGACGGGCGCGACACGTCGCCCACGGGGGGCCGGCGGTTTCTCGCCGATCTCGAGAAGAGACTCGATGCCGAGGGCACGGGACGAGTCGCCACCGTCGTCGGCCGGTACTTCTGCATGGACCGAGACAAACGCTGGGACCGCGTCAAGCGGGCGTACGACATGCTCACCCGCGGTATCGGAGAGCGAACGACCGACGCTCTCTCCGCTCTCGAGAAATCCTACGGCGCCGGCGTGACGGACGAATTCGTCGAGCCGATCGTCGTCGTCGACGAGAGCGGCGAGCCGGTCGGATCGATTCGCGACGGCGATGCGATCGTCTTTTTCAACTTCCGGGCGGACCGGGCGCGGCAGATCACCGGAGCGCTCACCGATCCGGCCTTCGGCGATTTCGAGCGGGCGGTTTTTCCGCGAACCCGCTTCGTGTCGATGACCGAGTACGACAAACGATTCTCTTTTCCCGTGGCGTTCCAGCCGCTGAGGATGAAAAACATCCTCGGCGAGTACGCCTCGAGAGCCGGCATGACGAACCTTCGCATCGCCGAGACGGAGAAGTACGCTCACGTGACGTACTTCTTCAACGGCGGCGAGGAAATCGAATTCCCGGGGGAAGACCGCATCCTCATCCCATCCCCGAGAGTGGCCACGTACGACTTGAAGCCCGACATGAGCGCGTTCGACGTCGCCGATGCGCTCGTGAAGGCGCTCGCGGAGAGACGTCACGACTACGTGGTGTGCAACTTTGCGAACTGCGACATGGTGGGGCACTCGGGAATCGTCGACGCGACCGTGAAGGCCGTCGAGACGGTGGATGCGTGCGTCGGACGCGTGCTGGACGCGCTCGATCTCGAACGCGACGTGGTTATCGTGACGGCCGACCACGGAAACGCCGAGATGATGATCGACCCCAGCGACGGAGGGCCGCAGACCGCCCACACGACGAACCCCGTCCCCTGCGTTCTCGTCGACCGGCACTACGCCGGCGAGCTTATCCGCGACGGATCGCTCCGCGACATCGCTCCGACGATCTGCAACTACCTCGGAATCGCACCGCCCGTTGAAATGACCGGCCGGGATCTTCGCGCCAGCATGTGATCTTGTTGTTCGTGCGCTGCAGGGTCGTCGCGAGTCCTTTCGCGGGAGCGAGCGAGGATCGTCCGCCGCGGGTCTTGTCGGCCATCCGCCCACGGCCGTGCTCGCAGGCTGTGCGCGGGCGCGGGCGCCCGTGGCCGCCACCCGCGGCTTTCCGCCGCGGGTCACGCGGCAGCGCGCCGTCCGAAGCGGCGAACGAGCACCGCGATTCCGTAGAAGGCGAGGAGAATCACGAGCGGATCGATAGGCAGGCGCGTTCGTTCGTTGCCGCCGAGGTACGCCCGCATCAGGAAGTACACCACGGTGAACACGGCGAGCATCAACGCCGTCCTGTCGCGATTGCGGAGGGCAAACACGATGCAGACGATGAAGAAGGGAAGCATGAGGCCGTAGTTGAAGATGCTCACGAGGTTGTGCCGCAGCGACCACGGCGGTGCCAGGACGCGATCCGTCGGCGAAGCGGAGGAGCCCGCCGCCTCTCGCGCTTCCTCCCCGCGGAACCTCGCGAACCGCCAGAACTCCACCGAATTGGTCTGGATGAGCCGTGCACGCGACGCTCGGACGACCTTATCCTGCAGATCGGCGATTTCCCTGACCGGCTCGCTGACGGCGACTTTCGCGGGCCGCAGAAATCTCACCGCCTCCAATCCGATGGGAAAGGGTTGTCCGTAGACCGCGTTGTTCCGAAGCGTCCACGGCATTGAGGCCAGGATCGCGACGCTCAAGAAGAGCAGCAGGTACTGTATGTTGAGCAAGCCGTGCCGCGTTTTGAACAGAATGAACACGACGAGAATGGGCACCAGGAGCAAGTACTGCGGATCGACATGGATGAGCGCCGTGTAGACCAACGCCGCAATGATCGCGTACCTCATCCTGTGGAACGGCCGGATGACGAGGAAGAGAACGAGCATCAAAAGCAGGACGGCCACGATGTCGCGCTCGAAGACGTACGAGAGATGCATATGGTACACATGAAGCGCGAACGATAGCGCGGCGACCGTGGCGAATCCCACGCCGAGAAACAGACGTCCCAGACGGTACACCACGACGACGGTGAGCGCTCCGAGGATCGCCTGGCAGAAAACGACGAGCCAAATCTGTTTGATCGACAAAAGGAAGAGCGCGGCGAGAACGATCGGATAACCCGGTGCGCGCGGCGAGAAGGGCTCGGCGATCCACCGGACCCCCGAGGCGATCTCCTTGGCGTGGATGAGGTCCGACGTGGCGGCGTCCGCGGCGAGCTCGGGCTGCGTGGTCAGAATGGCGCCGTAGAGAACGCGAAGCCCCAGCGCGATCGCAAACAAGGCGAGTATGATTCTCCGTTCAGTCGGCATGCCGCTCCGTTCGGAATTGGCCTGGACCTACGTCGGAAGCCCATTCTAGCGATGGAGTTGGAATGCTGTCAAACACTTCTGGCGCGGATCTTGCCCACGGCACATATTGCAGCACGCGCTTCCGTGTGATAAAATCCACGGTCGATTTCCGGGCGGACGTGTGACGGGCAGCTGCCAGAACCGGGCCTTCTCGCCCGGGCCGCCGACAGGGGCGTTCGACGCCTCTTCCGTTTCGGCACTATTCAACGATTGAAAGGTGTTATGCGTTATGGGAATTCCATTTGTCGATCTCAAGGCACAGTATAAGACGATCAAGAACGAAATCGACCGCGCTATCTCCGACGTGCTCGAGAGCACGTACTTCGTCGGCGGCGAGAAGCTCGATTCTTTCGAGCGCCATTTCGCCGCGCATGCGGAATCCGGCCATGCGGTGGGAACGAGCAGCGGCACGTCGGCCCTTCACCTCGCGCTCCACGCGCTCGGCATCGGCCGGGGCGACGAAGTCATCACCGCGACGAACACGTTCATCGCCACGACGGAGGCGATCTCCCAGACCGGGGCGACGCCCGTTCTGGTCGATGTGGACGACAGGACGCTCACGATCGATCCCGCGAAGATCGAAGCGGCCATCACGCCGCGGACGAAAGCGATCGTTCCGGTCCATCTCTACGGGCAGTGCGCCGACATGGACGCGATAAACAAGATCGCCGCCCGGCACAAGCTCAAGGTCATTGTCGACGCCTGTCAGGCGCACGGGGCGAAATTCAATGGGAGCCGCAAGGCGATCCTCGGCGACGTGACGTGCTACAGCTTCTATCCCGGCAAGAACCTCGGGGCCTACGGGGACGGGGGAATGATCGTCACGGATGACGGGGATCTCGCGGATAGGATGCGGAGTCTCGGAAACCACGGCCGCCAGGACAGGTACACACACTCCGCTGAAGGTTTCAACTACAGGCTCGACGCGATACAGGCGGCTATCCTCGATGTCAAGCTCAAGCACCTCGACGAATGGAACGAGAAACGCCGGAGCCGTGCGAAAAAGTACGAGCACGCGCTCGGCGGTACCGGTATCCGCCCCGTGGGCGAAGTCCCGGGACGCTACCACGTGTATCATCTCTACGTCGTGCGCACGCCCCAACGCGACCGGCTTCTCGACGGGCTGGGAAAGCGGGGCATTTCCGCGGGGATCCACTACCCCGTGCCTCTTCACCTCCAGGTGGCGTACAAGCATCTCGGTCTGGGGCCGGGGACGTTCCCCGTGGCGGAGAAAGCGGCGGTGGAGATCGTTTCTCTGCCCATGTATCCGGAGCTTTCGGACGAGATGATCGATCAGGTGGCCGGCGCCGCACGGGAGATTCTCGGCTAGCACGCGAGATACCCGCGTCGCGCGGGAATTCGCCGCAGCGGAGCGGGAAGCGCGCGCGGAGCGGCGCGTCAGAAGCTCGATTTCAAACTGAACACGTAGCGGAAATCGGTCTCCTTCATCTCGCCGTTGATCTGGGGCTGGTTGACATAGAAGGGAATGTCGAACCGGAGAAACATGTCCCAGAACGGAAGGCTGCGGGCGAGCGTAAATCCTATGCCCGCGTCCACGAGGGTTTTGTCGAGGGCCCCCTGGTCGACGAGCGAGGCTACCCGCGCGCTCGCGCCGATCGGATTGTCCGAATCCAGGGCTTTTCCCACGTCGGCGAAAGCCATCACTTTTATCGTCCCCAGAGCCGTGTGTCGATCCTGCGAGATCAAGGGAAGCGGCCCTCCGACTTCGAAGTTGAGCGCGAGGAGCTGATTCACACCGAAGTTCCCTTCGAAAAAGCCGCGTAAGTTCCCGCCGCCTCCCGCGTGATAGTGGACGTCCTCGGGGATCGCGCCGGGGCTGCGTAGGAAGAAGTCCTCTTCCTCGACGAGCGGCCCGCCGCCGGCGAGATAGAACTTCTGCTGGTACGGCGACGACTTGTCCACGATCCCCATGAACAGCCGAAGCCGCGCATCGATCGGGACGAAAACCGGGTTCGACTTCAGCGCGGTGGAGGTCTCGAACCGCGTGTACTTGTACCTTCCTCCCAGCCAGTTTCTACCCACGCGAAAACCGATATCGAATTCGCTTCCGAACAGATCGAACTGCGGGTCGACTCTGTAGCGGATGAACGGCGCGACGTCGGAGCGCTTCTGGTACTGCTCGGGGTTGGCCGCGTAGCTTTCGTCTCTCAGCTCGTGGTAGTTCAGCCCCAGCGCGAGATTGTGCGTCGGGGGGTGCGAGAGTTCCGTTCTCCTCCTGTACGTGAAGCTGAGGGACACGTCCTGCCTCCCCTCCAGTTTGTATCCCGACACGCCGACGGTGATCCGCTTTCCGAGGAGGAACGAGGGACGTTCGTGCGAAGCGGAAAAATCGAGCCGTTCACTCTTCGTGCCGTAGTAGATCCCGAGCGTGGTGAAGCCGCCCCCGATCCTGTCGCCGCCGGCGAGGTGGTAGCCGAGCCTCGCCTCGTCGACGTCGTTGTACCATGCGAACGGGCGGTGTCTGACCGGGTACGCGTCCTCCGGATAATAGTCGTTCTTCGGCCAGTCGATCTGCAGCGCGCGGCGGCGCGGCATCGCGTTGTCCGAGAGGTTGATGTCGAGGATCTCGTTCTTCGGGTTGAGCGCTGCGCGCTTGGGTTTCTTGGAGTGGTTGTACGTTTCCTCGATCGTTCTCAACCGCCCGGAGATGCTCGTCGTGTCTCGCGAGCCGTCGGCGAACTCGAATTCGAGGAGGAGCGGCATGGTGAGCTCTCCGAGCCGGTCGATCGTCACGCTTGTAACCCAGCCCTCGCCCTCCTTGGCCTTTGCCGTTTTCATCTCCGAGAGACGGTAGTCGCAGAGCTTCTTCGTGTGGATCCACTGCTCGAAGAACCAGTCGAGGTCCTTGCCGCTCACCTCTTCGCACACCGCCTGGAAGCGGGCCTCGTTGACGTGCTTGAGCTTCCACCGGTCGAAGTACGCCTTGAGAATTTTGTCGAAAGCGGCGTCTCCGACGACATAACGGAGCGCGTTCACCGCGAGGGCGGCCTTCTCGTAGACCATGGTGAAGTAATCGTGTTTGAAGTTCTCCGAGCGCATGGACAGCCGTTCGCCGTAATCCTGACGGAGGAGCGTGGTCACCTGGCGTCTGTTGCGGGCGTCCAGCGTGTACTGGGGCGTCATCCGTTGGTACCAGTTCCAATCGGATTTTTCCACGTACTCGCCGTACCGCTCTTTCATGTAGAGTTCGCTTATGTACGTGGTCAATCCCTCGTCGAGCCATGCCTCGGCTTTCTCGTCGTTGGCGAGGATGCCGTAGAACCAGTTGTGAGCCATCTCGTGGCTTAGAAGGTATTCGCTCGCATGGTGGTCCATGACGAGCATCGGATACTCCATCCCTCCGACCATCAGGCACTCGACGATGCTCATCTGCGGGTAAGGGTACATGCCGACGCGCTCGGAGAGCCATTCCATCACGTGCACGCCCTGGACGAGCGTGGAGTCCTTCCACTCCTCGTTGCCCTCGATGAAAAGACTCCGCATGCCGATGCCGTTCCACGTCGTGTCCTGGACCGCGAAACGAGGGCTCGCGTTCCATGCGAAGTCGTGGACGTTCTCGGCGTGAAACACGACGGTCTTGTAGCTCGCATCGCCGCGGTCTGCGGAGGAGCGGTCGGTCCGGCCGCGTGCAGCGCGGTCGGGAGGATTGAGCGTCCAGCCGGGATCGCCTTCTTTGAGCTCCCCTGTGGCGGCAACGACGTAATCGCCGGGGACCTCGATCGAGACGTCGAACGTTCCGAACTCTCCGTAGAACTCGCCCATCCCGAATTTGTCCGGATGAAAACCCTTCTCGTCGTAGACGACAGCCTTGGGATACCACTGGGCGAAGTCGAAACGGTCGCCTCGATAGCCCGCGCGGTCGGGCGGCGGGAAGAACCCCGTGTTGTAGTGAATCTTCGATTCGAAGCGAAACGAGATTTCCATCGATTGCCCCGGCGCCAAGGGGCGGGGCAGATCCATTTGGGCGATGGTGTCGTCCACCTTCGGCGTGACTCCGGTTCCGTCGATCTGTACCTCGAGGATATCGAGATAGCCGCGGTATTTCTCCGGGAGATCGAGGAAGGTTCCGTTGTACTGCCTGGCGTAGGTCTTCATGAGAACGGTGTCGTTCGAGCGGAACCCGTTCGGATAGAGGTGGAGGAAAAACTGCTTGAGGGTGTCCGGAGAGTTGTTGGTGTACGAGATCCGTTCGTTCCCGGTGAGCATGCGGTTCTGGGGTTCGAGGCGCGCGTGTATCGTGTAGTGCACGAACTGCTGGAAGTAATCCGCGCCGAAAACCCTGCTCGCCGGGAGCACCGCGGCAGCGAGACACAATGTGAAGAAGAGACGCCTCATTCTGTTCCTCTCTCCATCGTTCGATGCGGAAAGCGCGATCGCGGCGACGAACCGTAGCGCGTGAGAACGTAAAGTATCACGAAACACGATTCGCTTCTAGCGTCGATCCGTCCGCGCACATCCGCTGCAGCCGTTGGCGAATGGCCGGTAGCCGCCGCGGCAGACGATTCTCGACCCTTCCGTGCGCAGGCAAGCGAACCACCATTTGGCTTGACTTCCACACGGAAGGCAGGGTAAGTTTGGAGCGCAACCCAACAATATTCAAGGTGTTATGACCCTTCTCGTCTTCATATGCAACGATCCGGACAAGCTCGAGGAAGTCCTCGAGGGATATCTTGAAGTGGGTATCACCGGCTCCACGGTGATCGACACGCTCGGCATGGGGCACATCCTCTCGACGCGGGTTCCCATTTTCGCGGGTTTTCAGTCGATGGCCGGGTCCAGCGCCAGCAACAAAACGATCTTCTCCGTCATTCGGGAGCCGGAGAAGGTGAAGGTGGCCTTCGACGTCATCGAGGAAGTGTGCGGGTCGCTGGGAAACCCGGGGGTGGGGATCGCTTTCACCATTCCGATCGAGGAAGTCCGAGGCTTGGCACCGGAACTCGCGTGATGCCGCCGCTGGATACGCTCAGGGTTTGAAGCGGCGCGGCGGTCGCGCGTCTGCGCTCTTCCCGGTCTTCCGAAGTCGCCCTGCCCGGCATCCCCGCCGGACATCCGAATTCTCTCCACATGCGGTCTTCTCGCGATCATCGGGCGGTCAACGATCGGATCCGCTGCCGGTGCGCGCGATGCCGAATTTTTTCATCCTGTAGAGAAGGACGTGACGGGGGATTCCGAGCAGACGAGCGGCACGAGACTGGTTCCAGCCGCTCGCGGCAAGAGCATCGGCGACGGCGCGGCGTTCCATCTCGGGGAGCGTCATCCTCCCGGGCCGGGTGATGTCCTTCTGCTCGCTGGCCATGAGTTCGATCTGAACCCTGACCGCCTCGCGACCGATCTCGTCGCCATCCGTCATGAGGATCATCCGTTCGCAAAAATTCTCTACCTCGCGGACATTTCCCGGCCACTCGTAGCTCTGGAGCACCCCGAGCGCCCCTTCCGAGAACGCGACCTTTCTCCCGCCGCCGTATTTTCTCGCGAAGTGGGCGACGAGAAGGGGGATATCCGAGGATCTCTCGCGCAGCGGAGGGAGCAAGATGGGAACGACGTTCAACCGATAGAAGAGATCCTCGCGGAACTCGCCCCTGCGGATCAGCTCGGGGAGCGGGCGGTTCGTTGCCGAAATCACGCGCACGTCCACCGTCACCGTGCGCTCGTCCCCCACGCGGTCGATCTCCTTCTCCTGGAGAGCGCGAAGCAGCTTGCCCTGAAGCGGCAGGGAGAGAGAGGCGATTTCGTCGAGGAAGATCGTTCCCCGGTGGGCGAGCTGGAACTTTCCGTCCTTGTCCCGTATGGCCCCCGTGAACGCGCCCTTCACGTGACCGAAGAGTTCGCTCTCCAAGAGTTCCCCCGGTATGGCGGCGCAGTTGACGGTCACCAGCCGCGCGTTCCGCCGGGGACTGTTGAAATGGATCGCCCGCGCGATGAGTTCCTTTCCCGTCCCGCTCTCGCCCGTGATGAGAACCGACGCGTCCGTTCCGGCTACTTTTCGGACGGCTTCGAAGACGTTCTGCATCGCCGGCGAGAGGCCGAGGATGTTGTCGAAATTGAATCTCTCCTGCAGAGACTCCTTGAGCGTTTCGTTTTCCCTTTCCAGCTGCCGCATGCGAAGCGTCTTTTTCACCGTGAGCGTCAGCTCGTCACGGCTGATCGGTTTGGTCAAGTAGTCGGCCGCCCCTTGTTTCATCGCCTCCACCGCCGTCTCCACCGTGCCGAAAGCGGTGAGGATGACGACCGGTATCGAGTCGTCGAGTTTCTTCAACTCCTTCAACAGAGCGATTCCGTCCATCCCCGGCATCTTGATGTCGGTGAGCACGAGATCGGGGCGGTCGTTTTCCGCGGTTCTGAGCGCGCCCGCACCGGACTCCTCGGAGCGGATCGCGTATCCTGCCTCCTCGAGGATGAATCCGAGGACCTTCCGTATGCTCGCATCGTCGTCCACGATGAGAATCTTCGCTCGACTCATGTTCTGGCTCCCCGGCGTTCTCCCTCTCCGACGACCGGAAGGATGACGGAAAAGCGCGTTCCCTTCGGATGATTCGGCGCGACCTCGATGCGCCCGCCGTGGTTCCGGACGATCGTGTGCGAAATCGAGAGCCCGAGTCCCGTGCCCTTCTGCGACCGTGTGAAGAACGGGTCGAAGATCCGGTCCACGTCATCGGGATCTATTCCCGCTCCGTCGTCCTTGACGGTCACCACGACGTACGGTTTTCCCTCGAGCGATCTTTGCGCCGTTTCGAAGACGAGCGTCCCTCCGTCGGACATCGCGGAGACGGCGTTTAGCGCGAGGTTGAGAAAGACCTGGTGGAGTTTTTCCCCGTCGAAAGAGGCCGCCGGAATGGTCTCGTCGAAATCCCGGATCACGCGAATCCGTTTCGCAGCCGTGTCGAGCTCGATTTGCGAGACGACCGCTCCGACGACCGCGTTGATCTGTGTCGGAGTTCTCGCAATCGGCCGCGGCCGGGCGAAGTTGAGGAATTCCTCGACGACGCGATTCAACCGGTCCGTCTCCTTCAGAAGCACCCTCATGATCTCGTGCTTTCGGCTCCCCTCCGGGAAATCGTCGCCGAGGATTTCCGCGGAGCCTTTGATCGACCCTAGAGGATTCTTGATTTCGTGGGCGAGCCCGGCGGCCATCTGACCCAACGAAGAGAGGTGCTTCTCTCTCGCGAGCTCCTTCGAGAGCGCTTCGCGCCGCTGCCGCTCGCGGCGCTGGAGTTCGATGAGGATCCCCGTCGTGAGACCGATCGCGAGGTAGAAGATCATCTCGGTGTACTCGCTGATCGCGCCCCCCGTGTGGGCCGCGTGGGTGCCTCCCGCCGCGCGCGCGTAGGGAAGCGTGAGGACGGTGATGAAGAGCGCCACGCCGACCCCTCCGCGGACACCGAACCATATGGCGCCGAGGATGATCGGGATGTAGCAGAGCCGTCCGTGTATCGCGTGAAAGAGCGAAGGATCGCCGTGATCCGGTTTCAGGATGAACCCGTAGTGGAATGCAACCGTGGCCAGCGAGAACGCGATGACGGCGAGCACGCGGTGACGGGATGAGAAAGCGAGCGCCATGGTTCCATCATGCAGAGCCATTGGAGAATATTCAACAGCTATCGGAAACGCTGGCAGATTTGACACCACCGTGTGAGAAGTCGTCAGTCACTGTCGCGCTGACCTTACACCCGAGGAGAAGTGTCCCGCTTTCGGCCCAGCAGCTGTCCGGTATTGGCACGTAACACTCTTAAAACTGCCCCAGTTAGTAGGCTTTCCCTTACGCGGATGCCGCCCTCTCTTACGCGCGTGCTTCGAATTGGTACGCCGCCTGCAATCCCACAGCGCCGTGACCAGCGTTGGGGGGTTTTTCCTTACGCGTCACAAGAATCTCGTTCGTACTGACCTGAGCTTCCGTGCATCGGACTCTCGTTTGTCCGTCGGCCATTCATTTTTCCATCGGGCTCTCGTCCGTACACCGGATACCCCAAGGAGGCGCTCTATGCCGGAGAAGCATGTCCTTGTTCTTTTTGCAGTTGTTCTTGGATTGACCGTAACGATGGGTCTGGCCGCCGCGAGCGCCAACCTTGCCGGGAGCCTCGAAGCGTACCGCGTCGCGGTTACCGACAAGGGAGCCGAGGAATTCCTGCCGGCGGCGAACGCCCGGCCTCAGGACGTCATCGAATACCGTCTGATCTACACCAACACGGGCGACGAACCCATACGGAACGTTCTCATCACGGACCCCATCCCTGTCGGCACGCGGATGGTTCACCCGTCGGCATCTCGACCCAAAACCGGAAAAGTCGAGTTCAGCGTCGACGGGGGAAAGAGCTTTCATCCCTGGCCGGTCATGGTCAAGAAGACGACGTTGGACGGTAAGAAAAAGGTGGTGGAAGCCACGCCGGAGATGATCACGCATATCCGCTGGGCTCTCGGCGACGCGATCCAACCCGACGGGAGCATCACACTCACATACAGAGCGGTAGTCAAATAGGGAGGCCACATGAACAAGAAGTTTCTCGTCACGATACCCGTGCTGCTGATCGCCGCCATGCTGGTGGCGACGAGCGTTTTCGCGCAGGTCACACCCGCGGGAACGCAGATTCGAAACAGATCGTCCGCGACCTACCAGGATATGGTCGGCAACAACTACACGGCGACATCGAACGAAGTCATCACGATCGTGCTCCCCGTCTACGGGGTGTCCATCCTTCCCGATGACTCCGGAGAGACGCCTCCCGTCACGCCGGCGATGGTGCAGAACGCCCTTCCCGGGATGACGCTGTACTACAGATACGATTTCACGAACACGGGGAACGACGATGACGATTTCTCCGTCGCCCCCATCGTCGATCTCGCCAACTCTACGATCGGCATCGGCGCGGCGAACGTCACCGTCTATAGAGATCTCAACTCGAACGGGGTCATCGACCTGGGCGAACCGGTCCTGAGCGCCGGCGGTGTCCCGGGGAATACGGGCACACTCTCATCGGGTGAGACGATCAGCATCATCGTTTCGTACACGGTGCCGCCGGCGGCCGCGTCCGGCCAGGTGGCGTACGTGGGCGTCGAAGGCGCTTCCGTGGGCGATCCGACGAGGATCGACACGCGCAATTACCACAGGACGACCGTCGTCAACGACGCGGTGCTGACGGCGAATCTCGCCGCCGCGCCGGCGATGGTGTTCCAGGGCAATCAGATCACGTATACGTTCTCGGGCACCAACACGGGGAACAACAACGCGAACGGCGTGACCGTCGCGTCCGTGGGGCTCACCGGCGTGCTGCTCTACGATGTCATCCCGGTCGACCCCGCGACGGGAAGCCCGCTTCCGATCTTCGGCGCTCCGTTCGGAACGCCGGCGGGCGGTACGGTGCTGTACTTGAACGCCGGCAACTCGACGGCGGGAAGTCCCGAGACATGGAACTGGAGCCTCGTGCCCGGCGTCGGCGATA
>CAZYCB010000029.1:0-2268 GCA_964645735.1 uncultured bacterium
CGAGTGCCGCGTCGAGATCCCCAGGATCGTGAGCGAGACGCGTCTCGTACCACACGATCGCCGAATCGAGGATCCCCGCCCACGTGTACTGATCGCCCAGTTCGAGCGACACGTCGGAGATGAGCGTTGAATCGTTCCCCACCGCCCGGAGATACGAGTCGATCGCCTCGCGGTGCCGGTCCCCCGCCGCCGCTTCACGGGCACGCGAGAGCATATCGCCGGCGGTTTCGGGCGCCGCGCCTCGAGGCTGCGCCGCGAGAAGCGGCGACAACCCCATGCTGAGCGCCATCACTGCGATCGCTTTTCGAACGCGTATCCGTTTCGGTATAGTCCTCATCGTGCTCCTGATCAGTCGACCTCGCGCACAGGTGTCCAACGGGCCGGGATCGCCCGCTTCGCAGAGCGCAGCAGCCCTCCGGGCGTGGACACGAAGGTCACCACGGCCATGAACATCCAGTAAAGGAGCGGGTAAAACACGGCGGTCACGTAGTACCACGGGAGATGGCGGTCGTATCGCCGGTCGAGAAGGACACCGACGAGGAGCTGAAACAGACACATCGTGCCGATCAGCATACCCCAGTAGTTGGGGATCGGTGACGCGCCGATCGGCGGATACCCCGCTGCGTAGGACACCGCCCAGAGAAAAGTCAGTATCACGAACAGGTACGCCCAGAGGATCGACAGGTAAGAGTCCGCCACCACCGGCCAGAGCCTGCGCGTCTTCCACGAGGCGGCTTCTTTTCCGTGACGCCGGAGCACCTGGGCCAGTCCTTTCGACCAACGCCGCCGCTGGTGCCAAAGGCCGCGGAAACTCACGGGCACTCTCATCCACACGATGGCCCTCGGCTCGTAGCGGATATCGTAGAACTTGAGCTGGAGTTTCCACGTGAGGTCGATGTCCTCGGTGGCCATCTGCGGGCTGTACATCCCCGCGTCGAGTATCGCCTGGCGATGGAATGCGCTCACCACGCCGCTCATGGTGATGAGCTTTCCCCACACGCGCGCGCCGCGCCGCTGCAGCGAGACGATCGACGCGAACTCGATCGCCTGGAGCTTGCAGAGCAGGCTCCGCCGGTTCTTCACTCTGGGGTTTCCGGTCACGGCGCCGACGCGGGGGCTCCGGAAATGCGGAACGATCGCGCGCACGAGCTGCGGGTCGGGAACGGCGTCCGCATCGATCATGACGAGTATCTCTCCCGTCGTGAGCGGAATGGCGTCGTTGAGCGCCATCGCCTTCCCTTCGTTGACCTTCTTGTGGATGAGACGGACGCTTCCGCCGGCCACGTACCGCTCGACTTTGGCAAGCGTTCCGTCCGTCGATCCGTCGTTGACCACCACGATTTCGTAATTGGGATAGTCGATCTGCAGGCAGCCCTCGATCGTCTCCTCGATGTGACCTTCCTCGTTGTAGGCCGCAATGAGCATGGTGACAGACGGTAGATAATCGCGGCGAACGGGGAGTTCCTCGCGTCGTTCCCTTCTCGCGTAGAACACGACGCTCGTAAACACCCACAGCGCGCTCGAGAAGAGCGGAAACCACGCGAAGAATACGAGGGCCGCCAGGTAGAAGGGGTTTCGCTGTATGGATTCCATCACAGAGACGAGATCAACCATTCTCCACCCCCTCATCTCCTCGCTCTGAAGGTCTTCTGCTCGACCGGCTCGCCTGATACGACGGTTGTTGTCACTTCGATTTCGATGTAGTTCGACCTGCGGAGCGCGTACGGATCATCGATGACGATCCTGCGGCCAAGGTAGTCGCGATCGTGCGCGAAGATCACCTTGCGGCGTTCTTTCCGCCGATGGTGCGTTCGGTAGATCCGCATGTTGTGGAAGACCCACAGCGTCAGGCAAACAATGCCCGCGAGTACGAGGATGGCAAGGATCGTAAGCGCTGTCCGCGTATCCGGGTTCATCGGCCGCCGTAAGACGATCCACCAGTAGTACCCGAACACGATCCAGAGCAAAACGGCGATGACGACATGAAACGCTTGCTTCAACATCGATCGGATCCCTTTGATTAGAAACGAATTATTGGGGAATACTCCCCCGCCGTCAATCCCGCATTACGCGTGCCACAGGACGATGCACTGTCGGCAGGCGCGGGCCGCGGCCCGGTGCGATACGGGAGATAGGGCTCGAGAATCACAGAGCGCCCGATGGACACAAGAAGCCCGGCCATCGGTATCCAACCGGCGACCGGGCTTCTTCAACCCAAAGAGAGACAGGGACTACTTGATGAGGACGACTTTCTGGACCGCGCTGAAC
>CAZYCB010000030.1:0-1908 GCA_964645735.1 uncultured bacterium
CCTCGATTCCGCGCACGCCGCACTGCAAGCTCACCAGTTTGTAGATCGCGAACGAGAGGGACGAGTACACTGTGTTCTCGTCGGGCTCCACGTACGCCCGCACCAGAAGGTCTATGATCTCGTTGGTGCCGTTGCCGACGAATATTTCCGAAGCCGGCACGCCGAGAACCTCGGAGAGTTTGTCCGTGAGCGCCGGAGCGCCCGACTCGGGATATCGGTTCACGTCGTCGATTCCTGCAACGAGGGCGTCCCGGATCTTCCGGTGAGGAGCGTAAGGATTCTCGTTCGACGCGAGCTTGGCCGGAGCGATCGTGATCCCCTTTTCCCTTTGCAGCTGTTCGATCGGTTTTCCAGGCTTGTACGGGGTGAGGCTTCTCAAGAAAGGTTTTGCCAGCCTGTCCAGATCCATTCCCGCTCCTCCTTGTAAAGCGCGGTTGGCCAGAACACGGTCCGCTAAAATGCAGCTCGGCGCAGTCTTTCGATCTCTTTCGGTTCGAGAGGACGCACCGCCCCGAGCGGCAGTTTCCGTATGGTGACCGGTCCGAACTGCACGCGCTTCAACCGCACCACACGCAATCCCACGGCCTCGCACATCCGTCGCACCTGGCGGTATCTGCCCTCGTGGAGCGTAATCCGCAGAATCGTCTCTTTGCCGAGATCCTTGACGAGTTCGACCGGTGACCGTGCGCCCGATCCGAAAGCCAACTTACCCCCCTGCCGGGCGAGCCGGCGCAGTCTCTCCCCGTCGACGTGTCCCCGGACTCGAACCATGTACACCCTCGCGATCCCGAATTTTGGGTGCGTCAGACGATAGCACAACATGCCGTCGTTCGTGAGAAGAATCGCCCCCGTCGTGTTCACGTCCAAACGCCCCACGGGAAAAACGCGATGTCCGCGTACCACGTGCTTACACAAATCGAGAACCGTCGGCCGCCCGATAGGATCGGAGACCGTTGACACATACCCGAGGGGTTTGTTGAGAAGAAGAACGATCCTCTGGGGGGGATTGACGAGCGGCGCTCCGTCGAGCGTCACCTTGGTTTCGCCGGGAACGACGCGAACGCCCGGCTCGCGCACGGGGCGGCCGTCGATCTTGACACGGCCCGAGATGGCGACCTGATCGCAATCCCGTCTCGATCCGACGCCGAGCATGGCGAGAAACCGGTTGAGACGGATCGGCTCACTGCGCGGCTCAGCCGTCGACGTCGGTTTTCTCGCCGGGCTCTCCGTCTGAGGCCTCGACCAGCGGGCTCCCCGTCTCTCTCGGCGCGGCGCTTGTCGATTCGGCCGCGTCGAAGTTCTCCTCCGCGATTCCCGCGGCGTCATCGTGCTCCTCCGAAAATTCGTTGGCTTCAAAGGATCCGCTTCTCTCACCGTCGTGCTCTCCCTCCGGCGCGGGCGGCGCTCCATCGGAACCGCCTCGTGCGTCCGCGGCATCCGCCGCGGCTGTTTCGTCGGACTCCGACGCCGCCTCCCGTTCCAGCAGCGCACCGAGATCCTCCAGGCTGGGAAGATCTCCGAGGCTGTTGAGGCCGAGGTACTCGAGGAACTCCTGCGTCGTTCCGTAGAGGAACGGCGATCCCAGGACCCTCGCCTTTCCCACGATCCGTATGAGAGAACGTTCCATCAACGTGGTAATCACACCGCCGCACGCCACCCCCCTCACCGCTTCGATATCCGCGCGCGTTACGGGCTGCCTGTACGCGATGATGGCGAGAGCCTCCATCGCCGCTCTCGACAGCCGCTGTTTGCGCCTGCCCCGATAGAGCCGGGCGACATAATCCGAGTAGGTCGGACTCGTGCACAGTTGATAACCCCCGGCCACCTGCTCGAGACGGATCGCGGAATCCTCACCGTTGAATCGGATCTCGAGCCGGCCGAGCGCCTCGCGTATCCCCGCAGCGTCGA
>CAZYCB010000031.1:0-1854 GCA_964645735.1 uncultured bacterium
CGTCGACACGTATCGTATGGATTCCGCAACGGATTGGACCTTCGGCTGGTCATTGGCGCCGAACCTGTCGGGGTTGATGCGCAACTACGTGGCAGGGATGGTAACCTCGGTTGAAGCCAAGGGTGTGACGAAGCTGATGAAAGCGCTTCTTCTCGACAAGGCGGAAGCGATCGCGAAATTTCACAAATTCGATGACATGGCCCGAAACATAGAGCACGTGCGCAAGAAGTGAAAAGCGATCTCGCAGGTTTGAGCGACGCGGACCTCGTCGTCCTCGCTCAGAAAGGCGACGAGTCCGCGTTCGAGGAGATCTACGACCGTCACTCTCCGGGAGTGGCGAGAGCGCTCGCTTCGTTTGCGGGTCCCGACCGGGATCTTCTCGACGATCTCACACAGGACGTGTTCCTGAGGGTCATCAAGGGTTTGTCTGCCTACTCGCCGAGCCATCCGTTTTCGCACTGGCTTTACACCATCGCTCTCAACGCGGGACGCAACCACGCGAGACGGCCGTCGAAGACCGCCGCCGTCGATCCGGCGGAGCTCGAAGACATCGCTGGCACGATCGGACGCGGCGGGAGTCTCCCGGAGGAGATCGTATCGAATGCGCTCACGAGTCTCGTAAGCGGGCTCCCGGCCGCCATGCAAGAAGTGGTGAGCCTCCGGATCGGATCGGGGATGTCGTACGGCGAGATCGGAGACCTTCTCGGAATTCCCGAGGCAACAGCGAGGAGTCGGATGTTCCACGCGGTGGGGACTCTGCGGAAGCAGATCGGTATTACATGCGATTTCAAAAGGAGCAGCGAGAAATGACGACCGACTTCGATGTCGAGGGTGCCCTCGGACGGTTCCGGCACGAACCAGGTGCGCGGGTCAAGCGCTCAGTCATGACCGCGTTCAGGCATACGTTCCGCGGTGGGGATCGCGGCGGCCGAAGGGTGCGCTTCTGGAGAAGACCCGTGCCGCTCTACGCGGCGGCGGCAACGCTTCTCGTCCTGGTGGGACTCTCGTTCGCGCTCGGGCGAATGACGACGCGCGCGGGCGGCTCCCAATCGGGCTTGTCGCCCGAACGACCTGGAGGGAGGAATGTCGTCACTTCGCAAGACATGAATTGGGTAGCGGCGGAGAACGATGTCTTGTGATGATCGAAGCGTGCGCGAATGAATTGTCGAAAGGAGCACCGGACATGCCGGCCGCCCTCGTGCGAAAGCTCGTGAAGGCTCGCATCGCGGAGAACGAGGCACGGCGTAAGAAGTCAAAGTAGAAAACGTCGCAGCCGAGGCTTTGATGATCTGTCGCAACGGATCCTGGAACGACGGAGCTAGATTACCAGCGAATCTCCCGCCGAAGCATCCTGTCGGAGAGGTCGACCGTGGAGCGCAGTGAGCCACCCGACGTCCATCAGGCAATCGCCCGGATCAACTTGACCACGAGCCAAGCGAGCACACCGCAGATCGGAAAGGTCAGGATCCACCCCATCACGATCTCCCGCGCCACTCCCCAGCGGACGGCCGATACCCGTTTGGCGGAGCCGACACCCATGATCGCCGTGTTGATCGTGTGCGTGGTGCTGAGCGGAATCCCGAGCGCGGACGCGATTTGGATGGAAACGGCGGCTCCGGTCTCGGCGGCAAACCCCTGGTAGGGCTCGAGCTTGACCATTTTCATGCCCATGGTTCTGATGATCCGCCAGCCCCCGACCGAGGTCCCGATTCCCATGACAGCTGCGCAGAGGATTATGACTTGCCACGGCACCCGGAATTCGGGGAGCACTCCGACGAGAACGAGCGCCATGCTGAACGCGCCGATGAACTTTTGGCCGTCGTTGCTCCCATGACCGAACCCCATGAACGCGGC
>CAZYCB010000032.1:0-5102 GCA_964645735.1 uncultured bacterium
ACATGCTGGACGTCGTTCGCGATATGCCATTCATAACGGCGATTCTGGCCGGTATTCTGTGCCAAATGGTCAAAGTCGTCTCTTTTCTCGTGTTGGAAAAGAGAGTAAACTATAGGCGGTTCGTGCAGCCGGACGGCGCGCCGAACCTTCACAGCGCGACTTTTTCGGCGCTGACGGTCGCGGTGGGGCTGGCGGGAGGTTTCGATTCGATCGTGTTCGCGCTCTCCGTGTGCATGACGGCGATCGTCCTCGTGGACACGATGAACGTCAGGAATGCGGCCTCCAGGCAAGCCGAATTGGTCGAGCTGTTGCTGGCGCGTCTCCGGAAAAAAGGTTCGAAGGGTACCCCGAAGAGGCTGGGAAATTCGTACACTCCTGTCGATGTGTTTTCCGGCGTTCTTCTAGGAGCTCTGTTCGCACTGGTCGTTTACGGCTAGAGGGATAGGCATCCAATGGGCAAGCTTCTCGAGCAGATAGGGTCCCCGGTGGATTTGAAGAGAATGCCGGCCGAACAGTTTCCGGCACTCGCGAGCGAGATCCGCGAGGAAATCATACGCGTGATTGCCAAGAATGGCGGCCACCTCGGGGGGAGTCTGGGGACCGTCGAACTCACGATCGCTCTCCACTACGTTTTCGAAGCCCCGAAGGACAAGATCGTTTGGGACACCGGACACCAGGCCTACGGGCACAAGATCCTCACCGACCGCCGCGATGTATTCGACACGATACGCCTCAAAGGGGGAATCAGCGGCTTCCCGAGCCGGGCGGAGAGCCCATACGATACGTTCGGTGTCGGACACGCGAGCACGAGCATCAGCGCCGCCCTCGGTATGGCCGTCGCGCGGGATCTCGCGGGAGACGACTACCGGGTGGTTGCCGTGATCGGAGACGGAGCGCTCTCAGGGGGCATGGCGTTCGAAGCGATCAACAACGCGGGCACCCTCAAGACGGATCTTCTCGTCATCCTCAATGACAACAAGATGTCGATCGCCAAAAACGTGGGCGCGCTGTCCCAGTACCTCACCGCGATCACGTCCGGGAGAGTTTACCGGCGGCTGGAGGCCGATGTGTGGGAGCTGCTCGGGCGGCTTCCCAGAGTCGGCGGCAAGACGCGCGTGCTCGCTCACAGGATCAAGGAGAGCATCAAGACGCTCGTCGTGCCGGGGATGCTTTTCGAGAATCTCGGGTTCCGGTACTTCGGCCCCGTCGATGGACACAATGTGGAGTTTCTCATCAGGACGATGAAAGATCTGAAAAGTCTCAAAGGGCCGATCCTTCTCCACGTCATCACGGAGAAAGGAAAGGGATTCGCGCACGCGGGGAACGATTCGACGCGGTGCCACGGGGTGAGCAGTTTCGACAAGGTCCCCGGTGACAGGGACAAGAAGAAGAATAACTCGAAGCCGTCCTATACGCAGGTGTTCAGCGATACGCTGGTCCAGCTGGCGAGGGAGAATCCGAAAGTCGTCGGAATCACAGCGGCGATGGCCGACGGAACGGGTTTGAGGGCGTTCGCCAACGAGTTCCCGAAGCGTTTTTTCGACGTGGGAATCGCGGAGCAGCATGCCGTCACTTTCGCCGCGGGTTTGGCGTCCCAGGGGATGGTGCCCGTTGTGGCCATCTATTCGACGTTTCTTCAAAGAGCGTTCGATCAGGTGATTCACGACGTGGGTCTTCAGTGTCTCCCGGTGAGGTTTGTCATGGATCGCGCCGGAGTCGTGGGCGACGACGGGCCCACGCACCACGGAGTGTTCGATGTCGGTTTCCTCCGCATGATCCCGAACTTCGTCGTCATGGCTCCGAAGGACGAGAACGAACTGCGGCACGCGATGAAGACGATGATCGATTACAATGCGGGTCCCATCGCGATCCGCATGCCGCGAGGGAGCGGGTTTGGCGTCAAGATGGACGATGAGCTCGTGAGCCTCCCGATCGGCAAATCCGAAGTTCTCCGGGAGGGGAAGGACGTCGTCATCCTCGCATACGGGACCTGCGTCTACGCGGCTCTGGGCGCCGCGTCGCTCCTGGAGGAAAACGGGATTCACCCCACGGTAGTGAACGCGCGGTTCGCCAAACCGCTGGACAGGGTACTCCTCGAGGAACTTATGAAGTCGGAGCCCTATCTTATTACCGTTGAGGAAAATGCGCGTGCCGGTGGGTTCGGTTCCGGCGTGCTGGAGTACCTTGTCGATGGTGGGTACGAGGTGGGGAGAATCAAGAATCTGGGTATCCCCGACAGGTACATGACGCACGCTTCGCAGACCGAGCTTCTCGCGGAAATCGGCCTCACGCCCGAGAACATCGCTCAGACGGTGCTCGATCTGATGGCGGAGAGAAGACACTGGGTGAAATCGGTTACCGGGAGCGCTTCATGAGCCGAGCGCGGAAGGACGCACGAGATGACCGGACGAGCGAGGGGGCAACTGTGGCCGATCGGACTGCGGCTGCGGCGGCAAAGAAGACGTCGATGACACGGGCCAACTTTCAGCGGATAGGAGTCGTCGCGAACCTCAAGAAGGAGGAGGTGCGGCCTTTCCTCGCGGGGCTGGTTCCGGATCTCGTCAAAGCCGGCTTCGAGGTCTCCGTCGAAGCGAGGGTTCAGCCGTTCCTCAGTTCGCTCGACAACGTGGAAATCGGGATCGCCGGGCACTGCGACCTCATCGTGTCCCTGGGCGGTGACGGGACCATTCTCTTCACGGCGCGGCAGTACGCCGATCTCGAGATCCCGATTCTCGGCATCAACGTGGGCCGCCTCGGATTCCTCGCTGAGACGTTCAAATCCGACACGATCCAACGGATCAAGGAAGGCCGTTTCCGCATACAGAAACGGATGCGGATCGTGGCCGAGATGAGGCAGGGCGACAGGATCGTCCAGGAGTTCTCGGCTCTCAACGACGTCGTCGTCCATGGGGCGGGCTTCTCCCGCATGATCCCGCTGCGGACGGTCATCGATGGCCGGCTGCTCAGGGAGTACCGGGCTGACGGTGTGATCATCACGACACCCACGGGATCCACTGCGTATTCGCTCGCCGCGGGCGGTCCGCTCATGGAGCCGACCATGGAGGCGATGCTGGTCACCCCACTGTGTCCTCACACGATGAACCTGCGGCCGATGGTGCTCGACGGCAGCGGCCAGATCGAGATCCACGTCGCCGGCGCGAGATCACGCATCACACTGACGGTCGACGGGCAGGAGGGGAGCTACCTCGAGGAAGGTCAGCACGTCCTCGTGCGGAAGAGCGAGAAGGTCACGAAGCTCGTCGTGCCGGAGGACTACGATTTCTTCAGCCTGCTTCGGGAAAAACTCTGAAAGTTCAGTTCATATTCGCCCATGCTTTCGAAGCTGCACATACAAAATCTCGCCGTTGTCGCCGATGTCACATTGTCTTTTGAGCCTGGACTCAATGCGCTCACCGGCTCCACGGGAGCGGGGAAGTCGCTGATACTCGGAGCGCTCAATTTCCTCCTCGGAGACCGTGTGGGGGCCCAGGTCATAAGGGGAGGAGAAGAGAAAGCGATCGTCGAGGGCGTGTTCGACGTCGGGGGACAAGTGCTGGAGGGAGCGGTCAGCGGGGGGGCGGATGGAGCACTGCGGCTCCGCCGCGAGGTGCATCGAAACGGCCGCAGCTACGCGTTCGTCGACGGCAAGCCGGCCACGGTGAAGCAGGTTCAAGAAATCTCGCAGCAGATCATCGAACCGCACGGTCAGAACGAGCAGCTCCTCTTGAAGTTTCCCGACAATCACATCGTCTACCTCGACAAGTTCGCTCGGAACGAGGCGCTCCTTGCGGAGTACCAGAAGGCGGCCGAGGTCTTCCGGACGGCTGATCGCGAACTCCGCGAATTCGACACTCGCATGGCGCTTGTCAAGGAGAAGAAAGAACTCCTCGAACACCGTCTCGTAGAACTCGAACGGGCCAAGATCGCGCGCGGCGAGAAGCAGGGGCTCGAGGAGTCGATTCGCGTGCTGGAGCGCGCGAACGAGGTCTTCGAGATCCTCGCGGAAGTGCAAAACGTCGTCTATGAGGACGAGGCGTCGGCGATCTCCCTCGTGTCCCGCGCGAAGAATCGCATCGGCCGGCTTCAGGGGTTGGACGCCAGGATCGACGCTTTCGCCAAGGAACTCGAGGATGCCGAGATCGCCTTGAAGGAGACAGCGTCGAACGTCCGCGCGTACGTGGACGGACTGCAGTTCGATCCCGAAGATCTGGAGAGAAAGCAGAACCGTCTCGGGGCTTTAATGGAATTCGAGAGACGCTACAAGATGCCGATCGATGAGATTCTCGATGAGAGCGAACGATGGAAGAACGAACTCGGGCTCATCGAATTCGAAGACGAGGAGCGGGCCAAGCTCGAGGCGGCGCGGAGGGAACGTTTGGGAGCCCTTCGCACAACTGCCGTGGCGCTCAGCGCGGCGCGGAGACAGAGCCTGGGAGACTTCGATCCCAAGATGACCCGCGAACTCGGCGAACTCATGATGGCGGGGGCGCGGTTTCGAACGGACATCTCCTGCGAAGAAGATGCTTTCAGCGATCTCGTTATCGACAAGAAGCACGTCCGTATTCAGAATCACGGAATCGATCGCGTCGAATTCTACGTCCAGACGAACCCTGGGGAATCGGAGGGACCTCTCGCCGAAGTGGCCTCGAGCGGAGAGCTGTCGCGGATCGCTCTGGCGCTCAAGGAGGTCGTGACGACGGCGCGCGAGGGGAGCCTCCTCGTCTTCGACGAGGTGGACGTGGGCGTCGGAGCGGATCTCGGGGAGATGATTTCGCAGAGACTCCATCGTTTAGGCCGGAACTATCAGATCGTTTGCATCACGCACATGCCGCAGATCGCCGCGAAGGCGGGTCACCACCTCGTGGTGGGCAAGAAGACGGTGAAAGGGAGGACGTACACGGAGGTTGTGGAAGTGGAAGGGGATGAAAGGCTCAGAGAGATCGCCCGCATGCTCGGCGGGCGCGAGGGCAGCGAAAAAAGACTTGCTTTAGCCCGCGAAATGCTGCAAAAAGATAAGGGTAAACTCTCACCTTAGGTGCGCCCGTAGCTCAGATGGATAGAGCACCGGCCTCCGGAGCCGGTTGTCGTGGGTTCGAATCCCT
>CAZYCB010000033.1:0-4620 GCA_964645735.1 uncultured bacterium
GTTGGGACACGTTGTGCACGATCATCTGGACGAAGAATCCGTCCTGGAGCTTGATGATGTTCGCGTTGATGTCGACGAATACGACGTTCTTCTCGCGGTTCATCATCTTCCGATCCACGAAGGTCATCGAGCCCCGGTCGAGTAGACTCATAAAATCGCGCCGCACCTGCTGGCGGTCTTCCTCGGCGAAGAGATCGAAATACGACCGGTTGACGAGATCGGCGCGCGAGTACCCCAGCACGCTCTCGCTCTTGCGGTTCACCTCGACGAGCTTGGCCGACTGTTTGTCGACGAGCATGATGAGATCGTTGGCGTTTTCGAGGAGCGTCTTGTAGCGGCGGCTGAGTTCCTCCGCCTGCAGCCTGAGCTGGGTGTGATCGATGGCGAGGCTTGCGAACTTGGCGCAGTTCTCGATCAGCTCGCGATCCGTCTCGGAAAAACCGTCCAGCGAGTAGCTTCCGATGTTGAGCGTCCCGATGAGTTCGCCGCGCGAGATCAGCGGGACAACCATATCGCTGCGGAGCGGTTCCTCGCTCAGCACCTCTCTGAATCGTTCGCTCTTGCGTATGTCCGGCCGGTAGACCGATTCCCTGTGCAGCACCACCCAGCCGAGCACCGAATTCTCGTTCACCTGAACGAGTCGTCCTTCGCCGAATTTCTCCGCCGTGAGATCGCCCTTGTGAATGTTCCGGTGGACGAGCGACCTCTTGTCCGGCGACATGATCGCCACGCTCGAAAGATCGAAGTCGACGACGCGCGAGACCTCGCGCGTGATCGCCGAAAGGATGCGATCGAGGTCCGTGGCGTCGAGCATCGCGTTCGCCATTTCCACGAAAGCGAGGACCTGCTCGGCCCGGGTCGTTGGATTGGCCGTTTTTGGGTCGTTTGCGTCTGTTTCTTTGCTCATGTTTCTAAGTTGCATCCCGCCGACACGATCGACCGCAATATTGCATCGCGGCGCGCGGGGCGGGGATTCGTAAGCCATTCAATTCCCGCGGATTAGAGAAAACGTCGAGGTACGGAGCAGGAAGCGTTCCAAGTTCGCAGCGCCCCGAGCAGGAACGCCTTTCCGCCCCGCGGGCGCGCCTCTCCAGCGCCGCCCGCGCTCAGATCCGCCGGCGGGGCCGGGCGCATTTGCTTTGAACGGCACGCTAACCCGAGTTATAATAGTGAGTTGTTGGCGGCGGCTTTTCGGCCGGCGGCATTTTCTTTTCCGGCCCCGGACAAACGCCGATTGCACGCATTCAAACGATCGATCATGACCAAGGAACACAAGAAGAAACGAGCGAGAACCGAACGGCCGGCGGAAACTGCACCGGCCGGTGCGAATTACGAGACGCTCCTCGCGCGAAAGGCGTCGCTGCGTCTCGAGATTCTGTGCGCCGCGATCATCTTCACGGCCGCCCTCGTCGTCCGGACGATCTACTTCTTCATCAACAAAAACAACAACCCCCTCTTCTATCATCCGGTGCTCGACCAGCTCTTCCACGACGAGTGGGCCCGCGACATCCTCGAGGGCAACTTCTGGGGGACCGAGGTGTTCTTTCGCGCGCCCCTGTACCCGTACCTTGTCGCGCTTCTTTACAAGGTGAGCGGCGGGAGTATCGCCTTTGCCATCTACGTCCAGCACGTGTTGGGGGCGCTCGGCGCTGTTCTCGTCTATCTTCTCGCACGCAGGTATTTCTCGCTGCGCGTGTCTCTTCTGGCGGGAATCGTGGCCGCGCTCTACTGGCCCCTCATCTACTTCGAAGGGGAACTACTGTTCGAGACACTCATCGTGTTTCTCGATCTCGCGCTCCTCCTCGTCCTGGCCATCGCGATCAAACACCGCTCCACGCGGCTCCTCTTCGCCGCGGGCGCGCTTCTCGGCTTGTCCGCGATCGCACGGCCGAGCATTCTCATTCTCGTTCCCGTGCTTCCCTTCGTCTTTCACTACTCCTCGGAGACTCGCGGCGCGCCGGAGCGCGAAAAACCAGCGCCTGGCCGGCGTCCGTGGCTCCGGAAGACGGCGTGGGTCGTTTGCGGATCGCTCGTCTTCATCCTCCCCGTGATGGTGAGGAACTACGTCGTCGGGCACGACGTCGTCCCCATCGCGTCGCAGGGCGGCGTTAACTTCTACATCGGGAACAACCCGCTCTCCAACGGCAGCCAGGCGGTGGTGCCCGGCGCGCGGGCCGATCTGCACGGCACGTACCAGGGCGCCATCGAGCTCGCCGAACGCGATGTGGGGAGGAAGCTCAAGCCCTCCCAAGTATCGAACTACTACACGAAGAAGGGGCTCGATTTCATCCTCTTCTCGCCGGGCGACGCGGCGAAGCTCGCCTTCAAGAAGTTCTACATGTTCTGGGCGGGCATCGAGAGGTCCAACGACACGTACATCCAGTTTTTCTGGAGGAGGTTCGGCCTCGGGAAATTCCCTCTCCCCGGTTTCTGGCTCGTCGGCCCCTTCGCGCTGCTCGGCGGAGTGCTGCTGAGGAAGAAATGGAGGCAGTACTCGCTCCTCTACCTCTTCGTGTTGAGCTACATGCTCGGCGTCATCGCGTTTTTCGTGAACGGCCGTTTCAGGCTTCCCGTCGCCCCCGTTCTCATCGTGTTCGCTTCTTACGGGTTCTTCCACGCCTACACGGCCGCGCGCGCGAAAAGCGCCGATCTCGTCCGGATCCTCGCCGTACTCGCTGTATGCGTGATCGTCGTCGATTCGGACTACATCACGTTTCGAGGCGTGAGAGCCTTGGACGAGGCGGTCTCGCACTTCGAGCTGTCGAACGCGTATCTGAAACTCGAGGACAAGGACACGGCGCTCGCGGAACTCGAAGCGGCGCGAGCGATACAGCAGAAATATCCGACGCGGGGGTACGTTCAGATCGGGGCGAGCGTCGACTACAACCTCGGCGCGCTCTACTGGGAAAAAGGGCTGTACTCGCGGGCCATCGAAGCGCTCCAACGGGTGCCGGACTCCGATCCGCGCGCGCTCGCCGCGAAGAACATATTGGCCGACTGCTACGTCAAGAAGGGCCGCCACGCCGATGCGATAGCGCTCTACCGGAAGATCCTACAGGCCGCCCCGGACGACGCAGCCGGTCTCTACGGACTCGGCGTCGTCTACCGACTCACAGGAGATCTCCAACGCTCCCGGCAGACACTCGAGGAGCTGCTCAGCAAACACAAACCGCCGGACGGCAGCGCGAACCTCGAACTCGCCAGGACGCTCGATCTCGCCGGCGACACGGAGGGCGCGATCCGCAACTACAAGACCGCGGCGATGAGCATTCCGCAGAGGCACGACGCCACTCTCGAGCTGGCGCGGCTGTACAAGAAACTGGGAGATAAAGAGAAAGCGCTCGAGTATCTGAAGTACCTCCAGACCGCCGACCCCAGCGATCGAACGGTCGACGCGGAGATCAAGGCCCTCCAGACAGGTCGGTGATGCCACGCCGCGAACGCATCGCGCTCGTCGAGATCGGGACCAATTCGACGAAACTCCTCGTCGCCGACGTGCGCTCGGGCGACTTCGACGTCCGCTCCCTCTCGAGACTCACCACACGCATCGGCAGGGGGCTCGACAAAAACGGCCTCATACCCCGCCGCGCCCTCACCGAGAACATCGCCTCCATGCCATCGATCAGACGGACGATCTTCGCTCACCGGTGCGATCGCGTATTCGCCTTTTCCACGTTCGCCCTTCGGAGAGCGGCGAACGGTCCCGCCGTCGCGCGCCGGCTCGAGAAGGCTCTCGGCGTGCCGCTTCGCATCCTCACCGGTCGGGAGGAGGCGCGCTTCGCGTACGCGAGCGCCGCGCGAAACATACCTCTCGTGCGGCCCGTGGCGGTCATCATCGACATCGGCGGAGGCTCGACCGAACTCGTCGCCGCAAGGGGCGCGCGTGTGTTCTTTGCGCGTTCGCTCGACCTCGGCGCGCTGCACCTCACGGAGCGCTTCCTCTCGAGCGACCCCATCCGGTCCCACGAGTTCGCCGCGCTCGAGGGCCACGTGAACCGCGTCGTGCGCTCGGCGCTCGGCAAAACGGGAATCACGCGACTTCCTCCCCGCGACATCGATCTCGTCGCTTCCGGCGGGGCGGTCGGCGCGCTGTCGCACGTCATCGCGGCGACGCGGGGACGAACTCGCACGGCAGGAGGCGGCCTTCCCGTCCGCATAACGCTCGGCCAGACCGCTTCGTTCCTCGACCGCTGCCTGTCCCTGCCGCTCGACGCCAGACGGCGCATCCGCGGCCTCGACCCGGAACGCGCGGACATCGTGTGCGCGGGGCTCTTCGTCGCGCTCTCCATGATGCGGGCGCTCCGCAAACGCGCTCTTCAGCCCAACCCAGGCGGCGTGAGAGAAGGAGCGCTTCTCCACATCATTCGAAACGATTTTCGATGGTAGACTCGAACTCCGTCCACGGATGGACGGACGGCGGCGCAACGGCGAGACGGACCGTCGCGTCTTTGGTGGGGTGCTTGACGACGAGCACGCCGGCGTGGAGCGCGATTGTCTTGTCGGGGAGCACGCCCGGCGCGCCGTACTTGATGTCGCCGACGACGGGGTGACCGATCTCGGCGAGCTGGAGCCTGATTTGATGGTGCCGGCCGGTCCGCGGCCGGAGCTCGATCAGGCTCA
>CAZYCB010000034.1:0-12410 GCA_964645735.1 uncultured bacterium
GGCGACGGACGCGCCGAGATCCGAACAAGTGGGATCGGGCCATCCGTCCGTCAGCGCTCCGTTCTCGCAACCGACAAAAGTCATCACCGCGGGGTCGTAGGTGACCTCCATACCCCAGGCATCCGTCGGAACTGCGGTATCGATGAGCCGGAGATCGACCGTCAGCGTGTCGGCTGGAAGCACGCTGCAGTACGCCACGTCGTTCGAGAGGCCCACGGATATGCCGGCATCGCTGGCCGTCGAGAAACTCCAGACGGGCCCCGAGATCGTGTGTCCGGCGTTATCGCGGACGACGACCTTCCACAGATAAGTCTCGTTCCCATCGACCAAACCCACGGGATCGAACTCCGGTTTCGAAAGACCGCCTGCGACTATGGGAAGCGGATCGAGGGGGTATGCTCCGAGGTAGACGTCATAGGTGAACGGCGCGTTCTCGGGGAACGTGACGTCCCACGCGAGAGTGACGTTGACCGGTTGGTTGACGGCCCCGTCGCTCGGGGATGGGTTCGTCGGCTCCGAGTACGACGGCGGTCCGACGAAGCACGGGCACGTCTCGTTTCCGTTGATCGTGGATGTCGATCCATCCGCGTATCCCAGATTGAACTCGCAGTCGACGATCTCCACTTGACCCGAGGGCTGATACGGGTCGGGCTCCACGTCGTAGTAGCAGCACGACGGCCACGGCCCTTCCGCCACGTAATCGATCGTCAAAACGTGGATGGGTCCCGGCAAGCACATCGGGAACCCGACGGTCACAGCGGTCTGCGAGTTCCCGAGCGTCACCGGAAACGGGTGCTCGTCGTAGAGAAAGCTCCCGGAGAGGCATGCCGGCTTCGGCGCGGCGAAGTCCACCGCCGTCGCGCCGGGCGTGCCGCTGACGACGACGTAGAATTTCAATACCCCGGGCGCATTCGCCGTGAAGTTGCAGCTGCTTCCCGTCGGGTCCGTGTACAGACCGACGAGGGGATTTTGCGCGTTTGCGGTCCCCGCGAAAAGAGCGATGCATAACATCGAAACGGCAAGAGTTGTTCTCATGGTTTGTTACCTCAAGAGCGCCATTTTTCTGGTGAGGGTTTCGTCTCCGGCGCGGAGCACGTAGAAGTACATGCCGCTCGACACCGCACGGCCCTCCTCGTCCAGTCCGTCCCACTCGGCGTACTGCACGCCGGCCGATTGGGTCTCGTTCACGAGCACCCGAACCTTGTGTCCTTGCACATCGTAGACGTCCAGCCTGACGCGGACGCTTGCGGCCCCCGCAGGGATCTCGTAGCGAATCGTCGTCGTCGGGTTGAACGGATTCGGGTGGTTTTGATAGAGACGGTATTCGGTGAGCGGCGGGCTCTCGTTCCCCTCCGAAGGAAGTATGTACCTGACCACGCCGGCTCCTTCGAGGCCGTCGACGAACTCCTGCACGACGAGCGTCCCGCCCGCCGCAGCGCTCGTCTTGCGGAAACGAAGGACGACGATGTCCTCATCATCGCCAGTCAGGCGATCGTGCGAGTATCCGCCGGCCCGCAAACGGCCGTCGCCGATGACGCGGGCGTCGAGCGCGATGAACTCTCTCGTCGCCGCGGTCGTCGCGATCCCCGCGAACTCGAGCGAAGCCGGATACGTCATCTCGAATCCGAACGCCCGCATGCCGGCGATACCCGATGCGTGGATCGGAATGGCGATCTCTTCGCCGGCCTCGTCGGGCGTGCCGATCGATACGACGGGGGAGAGACCGGACACCACCGGCGCTGCGCGGGACGCCAAATCCTCGCCGCAAAACGCGCACGAACCATCCAGCCAGTGGTCGTAGATGCACGTGGCATCGCTCGGCGTGACGTCGTCGCTGCAGTCGATATCGGCGCGGATGGACCATCCCGGGGCTCCGCATTCGCCATCCGGTTCGTCGGGGGCACTCAGATAGCCCGCGAACGCGCAAAACGCGTCCGCCGGCGTTGTTTCGCCGTCCCAGTTCACGTCGCCATCCTGCGTGAACGCGACGAAATCGCAGCTGTATGCCCCGCAGGCGGGAGCCAGCGCAGAGAGATCGTCCGTCAGGTTGACCGGACACATCTGGAACGACGCAGGCTCCGCGAGGTTGCAGCAATCCGAAACGAACGTGAGCACAGCGAACGTTCCCGAACTCGCCTGCGGAATGGGTGTAACGTCATATCCGCCGATGCGGATGCTCGTTCCCTGATCCGCAGAAGAGAACTGCTGCCAGGTGCTCGTCAGAACGCCCGGCACGCACGACTGAAACGCGAGAACGCTCGGGTCGTATGTGATGTCGACGCCGGCCGCGTCGATCGCCGACGCGTTGTTGACGATCGAGACGGTCACAGTCACCGTGGCGCTGGGATCGAGTGAACAGTAGTCGGTGATCGTGTTCACGACCACGCGAGGAGGCCCCATCCCCTGCGTCTGAAACAACCAGAGCGGTCCGGTGTTCTCGTCATTCTCCTGGTTCCTGGCGAGGACTTTCCAGTAGTAGACCGTCGACATGTTCAGCGGACCGACGGTGTAATGATTGGTCGTTCGATCGGAGGCCACGAGAGGCGGGTCCGAACTCGTTCCGAAGTAGACGTCGTACGTGAAGGTATCGCCGGTCAGACCGGAGCATTGCCACGACAGTGTGAGGGACAGCGGCTGATTCGACGCCCCCGTTGTCGGATTGGGCGCCCACGGCGTTCCCAGGGGAGCGTCGAGAGTCGTGAAGTTCCACAACTCGCCCCACGTCCAGTATCCCTCTTCATCCAGCGCCCGGATTCTCCAGAAGTACTTCGTCTGCGGCGACAGCGGCCCCACGTTGAACGTCTTGTTCGGCCAGGCCACCGTCAGGCGCGGCGGGGGATTCACCGTGCCGAAATAGATGTCGTACGTCATCGGGAGACCCGAAGGATGCGAGCATTGCCAGGCGAGCGTGGGGGCGAGAGATTGATCCACGGCGTTGTTGGGCGGCGAGAAATTCGTCGGTACATACGGCCCGATCCGAGCGGTCTCGAAATGCCATAGGAGACTGGTCGTCGCGTTGCCGCTGCCGTCCTTCGCGACGACGCGCCACCGATAGCCTGTATCGTCCAAGAGCGGACCGATGCTGAACGAGGTCGTCGGGTGGTCGCTCGCCACGAGCGGCAGCGGGAAGTTGGGGCCGAAATAGACATCGTACGTCAAGGGATCGCCGTCGGGGTCGGAGCAGTCCCACATGAGCGTCACGTTCAGCGGTTGTCCGGTCGCTCCGTTCAGCGGACTCGGGTTCGACGGCTGAGCGGGCGGGTTGCCCGCGGGCGAGACGTTGAACCACCAGAGGGAGCCGGATTCTTCGTTCCCCTGGTTGTCCCGGGCGACGACGCGCCAGTAATACGTGTCGTTCCAATCCAGCGGACCGACGTCGTAGGAATTCGTCGAGTAGTTGGCGGCGACCAGCGGCGGGGTCGTGGCCGTGCCAAAATAGATGTCGTACGTCAACGGATCCCCCTGCGGGTCCGAACACTGCCACGACAGTGTGACGTCCTGAGTGTGCACCGTCGAGAAGTTGGGGGGCGACGGATCGTGGGGCTGATCGGGGCGCTCGTCCAGCGTCGTGAACCACCATATGTCTCCCCACCGGTCGTGCCCCTGGTCGTCCTTGGCGCGGATCCTCCAGTGGTACAGCTTGTCCTGGGACAGGAAAGAGACCTCGTATGAGTTCGTCGGGCGGTCGATCGCGACGAGCGGCAGTGTCGCGTCTCCGAAGAAGATGTCGTAGGTCAGCGGATCTCCCTGCGGATCGGAGCACTCCCACGAGAGCATGACGGTGAGCGACTGGCCCGTCGAAGCGACCGCTGGGGACGGGTTCGAGGGCGGATCCGGCCGCAGTTCGAGGCCGACAGTCGTTCCGAACCGCCACTCGGGACCCGATGTCTCGTTCCAGTCATCATCGCGCGCCACGATCCGCCAGAAGTAATCCGTGGTACCTTGCAGCGAACTCACGGCGTACGAGTTCGTGGGGTGATGGCTTGCGACGAGCGGCGGGGGTGTGCTCGTTCCGAAATAGACGTCGTACTCAAGAACCTGACTTTGCGGGTCCGTGCAATTCCAGCCCAGCACGAGATCGAGGGGCTGATCCTCCGCGCCGTCAGGCGGCGACGGGTCGGAGGGAGGCGCGGGCTGCTGCCCGCATGGACACGAGACGTCCCCGTTCACCGTGAGGTCGAGCGTGCCGCCCATGACCATTTCGAAATCGCAGTCGACGACGACAATCTCGCCTTCGGGTTCGTAGGGGTCCGGCAGGACGGCATAGTGGCGGCACGTTCCAGAAAGTCCCTGCCCGACATAGTTGATCGTGAGCACGTGAAGGGGCGTTTCCGCGCAGTAGCCGGTGCCGACCGTGATCCCCTCCTGCGAGTTTCCGAGCGTTACCGGGAAGACGAGCTCGTCGGACGACCACGAAACGCCGGTCATGCTCTCGGGAACCGGCGCGGCGAACCGAACGGCGGTCACCCCTCCCGGGGCGTCGGTCACGACAACGTACAAGCGGATGGTGCCGGGACTCTCGTCGGCGATGTTGCACTCGACGCCCACGGGATCGGCGTAGAGCGACACTTTCGGAATCTGTGCGGGTGAGGGCAGAGCGGATACGACTACCAAGACCAAGCATACAATCATGCTGCGCATGGCAATCCCCTGGGGCCTGAAGCCCGTCTGACGTCGTTTCGGTTGGACTCTGGGAGAACGAAAGAGAGGTATGCGGCGGCTGTCGAACGTTTCACGGCGTCCTTCAGCAGGAAACGGAGACGCCCTTTGCTCGGGAACATCTGCATGCTCCGACAGTCTCGCGCCCGTGCGCGCGCGTAGCGGCCGCGTCGTACGTCCACCGCTGTCGCCGGCGCACGTGTTTGGCGGCACGACCGACGCGTGGGAAAATCCCGCTCATCGGCGTGCAAGAAAGGATTCGCGGTCGGATCAGAATCCGACGACGCTGGATTTCTGCTGCTGGAACTAAGCTGTGAGCGCTGCCTTTAACGCTGGATCGATAGACGCCTCCCCCGGAACAATAGAAGCCGTCTAATCAGGAAGTTATGGGTGGGGTCGGATCACCGCAGAAAGTATAGCCCCGCCTGCATGAGGCGTCAACGAGTTTTTCGGGGAAATACATCCGCGCCTCAGAGCAGCACACGCGATCGTGCGCTGCTCTGAGGACAATTCCGTTCTACTCGTAATACTCGTTCCCCAGGTGCGTGATCAAGTCCTCGCCCATCAGGTGCCGCAGGTAGTTCTTGAGCTTCATGAGCTGAATGAAGAGGTCATGCTCCGGATAGAGGCCCGGCGCGCACTGCGGACTCTTGAAATAGAACGAGAGCCACTCCTGGATCCCGTGAAGCCCCGCCCTTTTGGCGAAGTCCATGAAGAGCGCGAGGTCGAGGACGATCGGCGCGGCGAGGATGCTGTCGCGGCAGAGAAAATCGATCTTGATCTGCATCGGGTAGCCGAGCCAGCCGAAGATATCGATGTTGTCCCAGCCCTCCTTGTTGTCTCCGCGGGGCGGGTAGTAGTTGATGCGGACCTTGTGGTAGAAGTTGCCGTAGAGGTTGGGGTAGAGCTTGGGCTGAAGAATCGTGTCGAGGACGGAAAGCTTGCTCACCTCTTTCGTCTTGAAAGAATCGGGATCGTCGAGCACTTCGCCGTCGCGGTTCCCGAGGATGTTCGTCGAGAACCAGCCGTTCAATCCCAGGAGGCGCGCCTTCAGACCTGGAGCGACGATCGTTTTCATGAGGGTTTGACCGGTTTTGAAGTCCTTCCCTCCGATGGGCACTCGCTTTTCGCGGGCGAGCTCGATGAGAGCGGGGATATCGACGGTGAGGTTCGGGGCGCCGTTGGCGAAGGGGATCCCGGAACTGATCGCCGCGTACGCGTACACCATGCTCGGCGCGATGTCGGGGTCGTTGTTCTTGAGCCCCTGCTCGAACGCCTTCACGCTCTCGTGGACGGGCTTGCACGTCGCGTAGACCTCGGTGCTCGCGCACCAGACCATCACGACGCGGTCGATCTTCTTCTCCTTCTTGAACCGCTCGATGTCCGCCTTGAGCTGCTCGGCGAGGTCGTACCAGTTCGCTCCGGTCTTCTTGTTCGGGCCGTCGATATTTCGCACCCAGTCGGAGCTGAACACAGCGCTCATCGGCTTGATCGAGGTGAGAAAATCTTTGATCGGATCGATATGCTCCCGCGCGAGCACGCCCGCTTTGAGAGCGGCTTCGTAACAGTTGTCGTTGTAGATGTCCCAGCCGGCGAACTCGATGTCTTCCAGTTTGGCGAGGGGAACGAACTCCTTGATCGTCGGCGAGCGGTATTCGGTCCGTTTGCCCAGACGGATCGTCCCCATCTGGGTGAGCGATCCGAAGGGTTCGGCGAGCCCCCGCCGAACCGCCTCGACGCCGGCGATGAACGTGGTGGTTACCGCTCCCATCCCGACGAGCATCACACCCAGTTTCCCGCGAGGCTGCTTGATTTCAGCAATCGGTTTCGTCATGAGTAGACTCCTTGGTCGTTGAGCTTTACAAAATACGCCGTTCGAGCTTGACCGAAAATAGACCGCGATCTAGAATAAGCAAAATTTATTATAGTTATAGTCACAATTAGCAATTCTTATAGGGGACGTTCGCGTGGAACTTCGCCAGCTCCGTTATTTCGTATCGGCCATAAAGCACGGCAGCCTCCGGGCGGCCGCCCGGGAGCACTTCGTCACTCAACCTGCGGTGAGCATCCAGCTGAAGAAGCTCGAGGACGAGATCGGCGAGAAGCTCTACGTTCGCGCAGGACGGCGAATCGAGGCCACACAAACGGGAGGCCTTCTCCTCGCCGAAGCGGAAGAGATCGTCGCGCGGGTCGACGCGCTCTCGCGAAGCGTCGGCGACGTGAAGGGCCTGCGGCGGGGGATTCTCAAAATGGGAGGAATCGACGCGGCGGGCATCTACGTTCTCCCCGACGTGTTCCGCGCGTTCCGGACGAGGTACCCCGCGATCGACATGCACGTGATCGTTTCGGACTCGGGGAGCCTTGTTGCCGCTCTCGGCGCCGGAGCGATCGAACTCGCGGTGGTCACGCTGCCCGTCGCCGGCCACGCGTACGAGGTCGTCCCGGTTTTCAAGGACCGCATGGTGCTCGTCGCGCATCCCAGCCACGAGCTCGTCCAATCGCATCCGCGCCGCGGCCTTCTCCAGAGGGTTGCGGAAACCGGTTTGATCACGTATCCTGCGAGATCTACGACACGGCGGCTGATCGAAAAGGTTTTCATGGACCTGGGACTCACCCTCAGGGTCACGATGGAGATGTCGAGTCCCGAGGCGATCAAGAAGCTCGCCGAAGCGGGTCTCGGCGCGAGCATCCTGCCCGCCCAGGTCGTGGCGAACGAGGTGAGAGCGGGGACACTCAGGGTGATTCCGACGGGGAAGGTGAAGTTCTTCCGTATGCTGGGCGCCGTCTGCAAGAACCGCGATACCCTCTCGCCCGCAGCGGCGGCGTTTCTCGGCATGCTCGTCCGGAAGTCCCGATGACGCCACACGCGCCCGAGCGCCGCGCTGAACACGAACCCCTCGAAAGGACAGATCGAAGCATGCGGTATCAAAGAGAATTCGAAAAGGCCACGCAGGCGGCCCACGAGGCGGGGCGCATCATCCGCTCATCGTACGCGGCGCTTGGCCCCGGCGACGTGGCCGAGAAGAGGCTGAACGATCTCGTCACCACGGTCGATTTCGCGGCGCAGAAGGCGATCGTCGAGATCGTTCGCGGGAGTTTTCCCAAAGACTTCATTGTCGCGGAGGAGAGCCTCGACAGCTCCGTCAACGCTGGAATCGACCGCCGGACGTCGCGGCGGTGGTACATCGATCCTCTCGATGGAACGACGAACTACATCCATGCGTTTCCCGTTTTCGCCGTGAACCTTGCGCTCGAGGAGCCGGCCAACGACGAGATGGTTCTCGGTGTGACCTTCGACCCGATGCGGGACGAACTCTTTCACGCGGTGCGCGGCGAGGGGGCTTTCCTGAACGGCGAGCCGATCCGCGTGAGCGGCATTGCCGACAGGGCGAAGACCCTTTTCGTCACCGGTTTCCCCTTTCGTTCGAAGAAACACCTCGATGACTACTTGAAGACGTTCAGGTTTTTCTTCAACCACGTGCGCGGCATACGGCGCGCCGGGTCCGCGGCGCTCGATCTGGCGTACGTGGCGTCGGGACGCGCGGATGCGTTCTGGGAACTCACCTTGAGCCCGTGGGACATGGCCGCAGGGATCGTGCTCGTCGAGGAGGCGGGGGGCAAGGTTACCGATTTCTTCGGCGGGAAGAACTCGCTCGGGAACGGACACATCGTCGCGTCGAACGGGAAGTTTCACGAGTGGATGTGTGATAGTATTCAGACGGTCTTCCCGAGGGGACACGAGTACACGGTCGATTGAGTGTGGGAAAGGGGAGCGATGAAAGCGATCCCCGGCGTCTCTCAAGAGGCGTGGCAGATCCACGAGCACTCCGTCGTGATCGATCTCCATGCGGATACCCTCCTTCTCGTTTTTCTGTTCGGCTACCGCATGGAGAGGCGCCACCGCAATCCCTTCCCGTCGAGCCCGCTCGTCGGCCACGTGGACATTCCGCGGCTGCGCGACGGCGGCGTGACGGCGATCGCTCTGACCGTCCCGGTCGTGGCCGCCAACATCCTCAGGCACGGATCCACGATTCAAAAAGCGATCGACCGCACGGCACGGTGGGCGCCCTCCGTACGCTCCCAATTCAGGATGGCTCGCACGGCCGCGGACATTCTCGACGCGAGGGAAAAAGGGATTCCCTCGTTTTTCCTCACGCTCGAGGGACCCCACGGTATCCAGTGCCGGCCAGGGGAAATCGAGGGATTCAAGAAAAGCGGGTTGATCTCGATAGGTCTTGCCCATCTGACGCGGTCGAACGCGGCCTACTCGAACTGGCGCGCCCGCTATCGCGACGAACCCCTTCCGAAACTGGGATACACACTCATCGAACAAATGGAAGCCGTCGGCTTGATCGTCGACCTTGCCCACGTGGCGAGCCGGAGCTTCATCGACGCAGTCGACTTCTGCAAGCGCCCGCCCATCGTTTCCCACACGGGATTCCGGAGCATGAAACCGATGTGGCGGAACATCTCGGACTACGAGGCGAAGAAGGTCGCCGAGAAGGGGGGCGTGCTCGGCGTGATTTTTTGCCCGAGCTTCCTGACGACGTCGCGCGACCGCTCGCTCGAATGCGTGATGCAGAACATCCGCCATCTGCGGGGGCTCGTCGGTGACGATTTCATCGCGTTGGGATCGGATTTCGACGGGTGGGTGTGGAGCCTGCCGCGCGACTTGAGGGATGTGAGCTGCCTGCCGAGACTCACCGAGCGGCTGCTTCGCGACGGGGTTCCGATCGACTCGATACGGAAGATACTCGGAGGAAACGCGCTCCGCGTGATACGCGAGATCTGCGACGGGACGTCAGGGGGTGACGGCGACCGGGGACGCGTGATCGGCTAGTCGATCACGGGGTGTGTGGGACGACCGGAGGGTGGCGGTACGCTCGGCGGCCGGGAGAACGGAATCGGAACCCTACATAATGACAAAAGGTGGCACATCTGCGTGTTCCCGAGACATGCCACCTTCGTCTGGTGGGGACTCATCAGGTATGGCTCTGTGGTATTCGCGTTCCCCTTTCCTGTGCTTCCAGCCGTCGTTAGGAAGCTGGCGCCGTCCGCTCTCTTTGGATCTGATTTGGGTGATGCCTGAGGTACCCGAAACGGTTGCCGCATCAGCGGGACAGCACCAGCTTCATCTGTAGTGTAGTCCAAGAAGTCCTATATGTAAAATTCAAAATTTAGATTTGACTTATATACAGAACCTATGGCAGCCTTCTACTCGACTCGATCACGGGGTATATACGTCCGGACGAGGTTCTGAGTTCCAGCAGAAAGGAGCTCGACCCAGATGCTTCCTCTCAATTTCAACCATCTCTATTATTTCTACTCCGTTGCAAAAGCGGGGAGCTTCTCCGAGGCCGCGAGGACGCTCAACGTGTCGCAGTCCTCGATCAGCGTCCAGATCCGTCAGTTCGAGAACTACCTCGGCCACACGCTCTTCAACCGGCTCAAAAAGGGGGTGGAAAGGACGGATAGCGGGGAAGTCGTTTTTCAGTTCGCCGAAGAGCTCTTCCACGACGTGGACAGAATCTGGAACGACCTGGAAGCGATGGAACGTCAGATCAAAGGAAACCTCTCGATCGGGACGATCAACAGTTTCGGCATATACACGTTGCCTGGAGTGCTCAAGGACTTCACCGTTCGTTTCCCCGAGGTGAAGGTCGCCATCCAGTTCGGTTCCCCGCGCCAGCTCGCCGAAATGTTGCAGACCGGCAAAGTGGACATCGCGGTGATGAATTCGAGCCGGAGGTACGGCGGTCTGACCTCCGCACCTCTAAGGGAAATGAAGATGTTCCTCGTAGCGCCCCCCGATCACCCGCTCGCGTCGCTCGAGACGGTGAACCCGAGGGAACTCGAGAACCACCCGTTCATCGGTTACGAGGAAGGGAGCGAGACCCGCATGATGATGGACGCGTTCTTCCGGCGGCTGTCGCTCTCGATCGAATACGCTCTCGAGTCGTCGAACGTCGCCACCGTCAAGCACATGGTGATGGCGGGACTCGGTCTCTCCGTCCTCCCCGAGACCGCTGTCGGGGACGAGATACGCGACGGACGCCTTGTTCGCATCGACGTGCAGGGACTCTACATGGCGCAGCGGATCACGCTTTACTACAAGACCAACCGCACATTGACGCCGACGCGGAGGGAATTCCTCAAATTCCTCCAGCAGACTCTCGGGCCCGAACGTGAACTGGGCGCCGAACGCCGCATGAAGTCGTGAAGAGAGCCTCGCATGCCGTCTGCGAACTCGGGTGGAAGACCCGGCGTGAAGATAGTGTGACGGCGCGTGCTCGTGTCATGTATAATCGTATCCGAGTAGAGTGGCGAACCGCTCGGAAAGCGGTTTCACGCGCCCCGATAGACTTCGCACCCCCGTGCGTACCCGCGATGGGTGTGCAGAAGGCGCCGCGGCAATGACGGAGAGTGAATAATGGTCATCGTGCTCGCGTGCATGGTCGCTTTTGTCGTCGGCCTTCTCGCCGGCCTTGCCGTTTGGCACAGGTCGCGGTCGCGCTCCGAGCGCGAGCTCTCCGACCTCAAGCTCAAAATAGCGGGCGTCGAGGGAGAGCGCGAGGGCGATGCGGAGAAACTCGAATGGATCCGCAAAGCCGAGGAGAACATGCGCGACGCGTTCAAAGCTCTGGCCGGCGACGCGCTCAAGTCGAATTCCGAAACGCTCACCGCGCAGGTGAAAAGGGATTTCCAGGGCGTCGTGGATCCTCTCAAGGAGAACCTCACGTCGCTGGACGGTCAGGTCCGTGCCCTCGAGAAGAGCCGCGAGGGGGCGTACAAATCGCTCGAGCAGCAGCTGACGCAGCTCCGAGATACGCACGCCAAGCTGCAGCAGACGACGATCACGCTGACCGAGGCGCTCCGGTCGCCGACGGTCCGCGGTCGGTGGGGAGAGATACAGCTGCGACGCGTCGTCGAGATGGCCGGAATGGTGAACCACGTGGCGTTCGACGAGCAGGCGACGACCGACCTCGGCCGCCCCGACATGATCGTGTACCTGCCGAATGGCGGCGTTCTGCCCGTGGACTCCAAGGTCCCGCTGGCGTCGTACTTGTCGGCCATGGACGGCACGGATGAGAACGCGCGGAAGAATCACCTTCGGGAACACGCGAAGGCGATGCGGTCGCGCGTGAAAGAACTCGGACAGAAGCAGTACTGGGATCAGTTCAAGTCCGCGCCGGATTTCGTCGTGATGTTCGTTCCCAACGAGGCCTGTCTGGGGGCCGCCTTCGATATCGACCCGGAACTCCTCGAGTATGCAATCGAGAAACGTGTGCTCATCAGTTCCCCCGTGACGCTGCTCGCCCTGCTGCGCGCGGTGGCCTACGGCTGGCAGCAGCACCAGGTCACCGAGAACGCGGTGAAGATCGCCAGCGAGGGACGCGAACTCTACGGCCGTCTGCAGGCGGTGATCAAACACTTCAGCGAACTCGGCGATTCGATCGACAAAGTCGTGCACCGGTACAACTCGACCGTCGGGTCGTTCGACAGACGCCTCATGCCAGCGGCGAGGCGTTTCGAGGAACTGGGTCTCGCTGGGGAGGAGATCGAGGCGCCTCACGAAGTGGACGTCGTGCCTTCGCTTCCGGCGAGTGCCGCGGAGAACGGCGCTGACGGCGGCGGCGAGAACGCCGCTCACACTTAGCGCGGGGCGAGGTGCGGGGTGGGCAGGTATTCCGTGTTGACTCTATGCAAGTTGGCCCGTATCATTGAATGAGCCGTCGAGACGCGACGTGGGC
>CAZYCB010000035.1:0-17095 GCA_964645735.1 uncultured bacterium
CGAAACCGGTACTCCTTGACCAGCGAGGCCGAGAGTTCGAGCGCCTGTTTCGCCTTCTCGATGCCCTCTTTCGTTTTCTCGCCGACCCGGTCGGGATCGAACGTGTGGACGAGCGTCCGAGCCTGAATCAGATCCTGGTGCGTCTCCTGAAGCAGGAAGGCGATCTCGACATCGTCCATTCCTTTTCGATCGACTTCGGACCGCTTCGTTTCGGCGCCGCTGTAAACCGTCGTCAGTTCCGCCAAGTGCTCGTGGATCCGCCCGGCCGCCTCATATCCCTTGTCTCCCGCCGAGTGGCAGTTGACGCATACCGCACGGTCCCCTACACCGACCATGTCGTCGTTCGTCTTGTGCACATCGTGATGGCCGTGGCATTCCTCGCAGTTGTGAAGCTTCTCGCGCTCGAACGCCTTCCCCATCGCGGAGGCAACGAAGTATTGCATGTTGTTCACGTGACAGTGCCCGCACACCTGCCCGACCGAGGAGAATTCGGGTGGAGCGGCGCCGTGGTTGCCGTGGCAGTCGTTGCACGCGGGTGAACCCGTATCCTGCTCCTCGAGAAGGGCCACGCCGTGGACGCTCTTCGCGTACTTGTCGAACTGATCGGTGGGAATTCCGTAGCCGCGCATGTACTCGGCATCGCCGTGACACCGTTTGCACGTCGTGGGAACGTTCATGGCGAACACCGGGGACCGCGCATCGCTCGCCCGCAGGACGCCGTGCGCGGTGTGACAGCTTACGCAGTTCGCGACCTTCGTGTCGCCCTCCGCGAGTCTTTTGCCATGGACGCTGGTGGCGTACTGTTCGGCCTGATCCGTCGGAATCCTCGGCTGGTAACGGCGCATGAAGTCGATGTCGGAGTGACATTTGCCGCAAAACTTCGGCATATCGCGCTTCGAAGGAACGCCCACGAATCCCGCCCGCGGCGACATCGCCACATCCGGCTCGTCGGACGTCCGATCCCCTCCGTGGCATCCCGCGCACGACAACCCCGCTTTGAGGTGCACGTCGTCCGGAACGAGATCTCCCGGCAGGGCGTCGAGTTCCTTGTGACAGGCGTAGCACTGGTCCTCGACGGACGCCTGCGGCTGCGCTTGCGAGAACGAGACCGCGGCGGTCACGACGAGGAGAACGCCGGCGGCGATCTCCCAGAACCAACTCTGCTTCGACGGAGAGCGAACGTTCACGCGCGACACTCCTTAGCGGGCGTAACCGAGAACGGTCATGCCGACGATGAACAGTATGATAACCACGCCGATGATCGGGAGTACCTTCGGACGTCTCTGCGTCCCGCCTCTCGTCTTCCAGAAGGGGGCGAGCATCCACGCGATGCCGGCGAGACCGAACAAAACGATGCCGAGCACCTCGCCCTCGATGAAAAGAACGTGCGCGGGGAGGAGCTTCAGCGTCTGGAACATGAACATGAAGTACCACTCCGGACGGATTCCCGCGGGCGCCGACGCAAACATGTCCGCTTTTTCCCCCAGTTCCCAAGGGAAGAACACAGCGAGCGCCAGGAGCGCGTTCAATACAACGACCCACAGCAACAGATCGCGCAGAAGAAAGTTGGGAAAGAAAGGCATAAGCTTCTTCTTGTCCGCTGGCAGGTTCGTCACGTAGTCCGGCTCGTGCATCCCCTGGCGCTGAACGAAAAGCAAATGGAGTCCAAGGAGCAGCGTGAATAACGCGGGAAGTATGGCGATGTGGATCGCGTAAAACCGCGACAGCGTCGCGCCGGTGACGTCGTCGCCTCCCCTCAGCACGACCTTGGCCGCACCGCCGACGAGGGGCACGGCGCCCACGATGTCGGTGCCCACCTTCGTGGCGAAGAACGCGAGTTCGTTCCACGGGAGGAGATAGCCGGTGAAGCCGAACCCCAGGCGAGCACGAGGAGGATGAACCCGCTCACCCAGGTGAGCTCCCGCGGTTTCCGGAAGGCCCCGGTGAAGAAGGTGCTGAACATGTGGACGAATACGAAGAACACCATGAGATTCGCCGACCAGCTGTGCACGGATCGAATCAGCCAGCCGAACTGCACCTTCGTCATGATGAAACGCACGCTCTCGAACGCGCTGTTCTCGTTCGCCTGGTAGTAGAGAACGAGGAGGATGCCGGTGAACACCTGGACCATGAAGAGAAAGAGGGCCACGCCGCCCATGTAGTACCACAGCGTGTGGCGGTGGACGGGAACGTACTTGTGCCGCATGAATTCGATGAGCGGGCTGAGATGAAAGCGCTCATCCAGCCACGAGAAGGTCCTCTGCGCCGCATTCCGCGTACCGTTCACGAGCCGACTCCCGCCTGTCGGGCGACGGTGATCTCATCGCCAATGACCTTGACGGCGTACTCCTCGAGCGGTCTGGGCGGCGGCCCCGAGACGTTCCGCCCCTTCAAATCGTAGAGACCGTTGTGGCAGGCGCACCAGATCTGTTTGAGATCCGTGCGGTACTGGACGATGCAGTCGAGATGCGTGCACGTCGCCGAGAACGCCCGGAAGTCGCCTGAATCGGTGCGTACGAGAATCACCGGCCTGCGTCCGAACTTGACGATCTGCACGGAGTTCACCGGGAACGCCGAGGCCAGTCCCGCTTTGACGGTTTGAACGTTGGCTTCGGGAGTTTTGGGAGGCTTCAAGTACGAGATGACCGGATAGATGACGCTCCCCAACCACCCGAGGACTCCACCCCCGATCAGCACGTTGAGAAACTGGCGGCGGCTGATGGCCATCGTGTCTCCTGGCCGTGCGGTCGCGTTTCGTCGCAGACGGTCGTCAAGCGAACGCCATCACGAACGAAGGGCAGCCCGCCCTCGCGCTTCTTCAAGCTGAGAACCCGGCTGCCCTTGCGAGATCCTTATCGAGTCGCTCACACTCTAATGAGCTGCCTTCTAGTTTCCTCCCGCAGCGACCGAAGGCGTGGCCGAGTTCGACGGCGGCTGCATGAACTCGATTGCGGACTCAAGCAGCCCCTTGGTGTAATCAGGGTTGTGTATCCCTTCGCTTCTGTCTTCCTTCGCCATGAAATAGTTCCACAGGGCTCCGGCCGAATCGCCCGGTTCACTCCGCGACAGCAGAAGCCGCTCGGGCGGAAGCAGCCCCTCGGGGGTGTCGACGAGCATGTTTGCCGAGACGAGATACCCTTCCAGCGTCTGGATCATGGTCGTCACTTCGGTTTGCACATTGTCGCGATTGAAATCGGTCGCTTCTTCCATGTCACTGTGACACTCCACACACGCCAGCGTATTGAAGGTCTCGCCGCTCTCGCCACCGAACGCCATATTGAAGGAGTGCCCGCCGAGTTGGTATCCTTGCGGCACGCTGAAGTGGCAATCCAGGCACCCGTTCTCCGTCGCCCCCCTGTGGAGCGTCTGTTCGTACTCAAAGCCAACGAACTCGTACCCATTGCTACCGATGATCATATCGCCTTGGACGCTGTGATGCGGCCCCCAGCGCTCGCTTAGCTTGACTGTATCCGACGCCACGTACGTGTTCACATTCCTCCGGGACTGGTGACACGCCGTACAGATGTTCGCATTCTTCAGATCGTAAGACACACCGTTCTGCAGTTTCTGGGGCTCGTTCACCCTGAGCGCCAGATTCCCGTTCGTGTGGGGCGCGTGACATGTGAAGCAGTGAATAGCCGTCGGGTTCTGGATCGTGGCCGCCGGTTCGCCGTTCACCTTTCTGAGGAACCCCTCACTCGTATGGCAACGCGAGCACGTAGAGCTATTCTCGTAAACATGCAAGCCGCTCGCGTGAACCGAGTTCTGCCACTGCCCCTCGGCAGCGACGATTGCCGTGTTGACATCGCTGTGGCAGCCGAAGCAGTTCGCCGGTGCCGTGTCTTCTTCAACGTACGTGACCGTTCTTTCGCACGCGGCGACAAACACGAACGCCACGATCAATGCACACAACCCGACCCATTTTGTCATCGAAGTCATAGCGCATCCTCCAGGTCTTCGAGACGACACAATCGCAAGGCGGCCTACTGCTTCTGGAAGTCGAAATCATAGGCGACATTGATCCAGACAATGTTCGCCGTGTAGTATCTATCCAGGAGAACATAGTCGTCGTAGTTGTAGACGTTGTATTTCACTTCGAAGTGGTAATTCTCGCGAAGCGTGTACTCCGCTTCCATGAAGAGAATCGACTTTTCGATGTCGAGGTCCTTTCCCACGTCCATGTACGTCACCCCGCCGCCGAGTCTCAAACCCCTCACGCGTTCGAAGTCCGCCCGCGATGTCACCGCGTGACTCTCCGCGTCGAACTCGTCGATCCGGTTGTCGTACTCGTCCCGGGCGTACGTGTACTCGACGCCGACGCTTCCCCATCCCGCATACGAGTAGCGGCCGAAGGCGTTCGCGGCGAGCCCCTCGGATTCGACGCCGATGTCGCAGAACTCCCGGTTGCGCTCCTTGTAACCGGCCCCGAGGACGAGATCGTCGAGGGGACTCATCTGAACTTTCGCCAGAAACGACGTGGTTTCGATGTCCTTGAGGAGCGTGAGCTTTTCTTCGTCTTTCTTCGACCGGCTCCCGTACTCGACCTTCGCCGAGAGCTCCTTTGGACCCCTGAACGAACCGCCGATCCTGTACGTGTGGTAGCTCGTCAGCGACCGGTCGTCGTCGTTCATCTCGTAACCGTACCCGCCGAACACGCTCCCGTGCGAATAGAAGTACGTTGCGTCGAAGTTGTTCCGGAAATTGTCCGTCTTCAGACGCGTGGCCTGGTCATCGATGCGGCTCGCGTAAAAGTTGTACTTCAGCTGGATCTCGCGGATCGGGACGGCGACACCCGTGTACTGGAAGTTCTGCAGCGTGTATTCCGTATCCCAGTTGGCCAGCTCGCGTTTGCCGTATGCCGCCCTGAGCAGGTGAGTCACCTTGTCGGTGAAGTAGCACGGCGTCCTCAAGCGCGCGGAAACGACGTACCCGAACCGGTCGCTCACGTCCGATTGACTGTCCGAGTAATCGGTAAAATCGTACGCGACGGCGATCGCCCTGGCACCCTTTCTCGCTTCTCCCTCGAAACGTCCCGTCTGCAGGACGTAGTCGTACCCGTCGCCGAGCTCGCTCTCGGTCCCCGCGGGAAAACCGAGCCGCTCTCCTGTGCGCGTCTGGTAGCCGTAGTCCGCCGAAAAGGTGAACCACCTCGCGGGCGTCAGCCAGAACCCGAGTTGAGTGTCCCTCCGCTTCGAGTTGAGAACACGGTCCGGATCGAAGACCTGCCGGTGCTGGTCGTATCTCGCGAAGAGCCTGAACTGGCCGGGCACCCAGATCTCGAGATTGCTTTTTCGGTTGTCGAGGTTGATGTCGTTGAGGCTCAAGGTGAAGTACGTTCTGGGAGTCAATGTGCCGTCGAGCTTCAGCTGAGTCGCCGAAAAACCCTCGTAGACGTTGTACGTTTCCTGCATGACGGAGAGATCGCCGGCATCCTCGTCGACGATGACGCCGCCCAGCTTGATCGTCCCGCGGATGTCCGCCGCGGACGCGACCGACGCGGCCGCCAAGACCGCCGAGAGCGTCCAGACGAGCACCCACCCCGCGAGTTTCATCGGATCCATCTCGCGGCTTAGAAACTGTGGCAACCGAGCGTATTGCAACCCTGCGCCTCCAGAGCCGGGGTCAAGAACAGCCTGTTCGAATAGGAACCGTGGATGTCCACATGGCAGTCGTTGCAAGGCTTCCCCGCCCACTGCGAACCGTGGTAGCTGTTCATCTGGTGCTTGGGAACGATATGACACTGCGAACACACGGCGAAGTGAGGAGGTTCGTAGCTCTGCTTGAGCATACGAGCGACGTTCGATCCGTGCGCTTCGTGACAGTTCAAGCATCCGCCTTCTTCAGTCGAGTAGTCGACGGTCGCCTGGTGCTCGAAGGGAAAAGGCCCCTGGAATTCGTTGTGGCAGCGATAGCAAGCCTCGCCCACCCCGCGAAAACCGGGCGTTCTGTGCGTCTGATCTAGCAAGAAATGACACTCCGTGCACCGCATCACGCCGTCGAACACCGGATGCCGGAAGGATCGAGCGAACTCTCCCTCGATCGTCGGATGGCAACCGGTGCACAGATCAGGCTCGGGTTTTTTCAGCAGCCGCGGACGCGTGTTCGAGTGCACCTGATGACAGCTGGCGCAGCTGACGCCGCTCTCCGCGTGCGCGTTCCATTCCTGCATGTTCTGCTGATGCGATTTGGTGTGGCAGCCCGAGCAGATCTGCGCGGCCATTAGCGGACTGACGGATGACGGATTGCCCGGCGGGTTCGCACCGGGATCCTCCATGTGCTTCGCCGCCCCCGTGTGACATCCCGAACACCACACGTGAGGATCCGCTGCATCGAGATCGATTTCGTGGACGGTACCCTTCAGAGACGCGCGAAGGTCATCGTGACAGTCGAGGCATTCTTTGGTGATTCGTGGATTGTCCTCCGCCGCGGTGCGGAGAGAGAGAACGAGCGTGAGCGAGAAACCGACGAGCAGAACGGTCACGATCGAAACAAAACGAGAAGTTCTCAAAAGGGGACCTCTCTGTCAGCTCCGTTGCGACGGTCGCACCACTAACATGGCCGATAGTTTACTTCGTTACGCTTTTTGGGTCAACTCCTAATTATCAGAATTATCATTGACTTTCGTCAGTATCGCCCTCGGGGTGTCCCGGCGGCCCTTCGTTGTCCCCAGGAGCGGAGTTCTCGGGAGGCGGATTCTCGGCCTCCGAAGGGTCGATCACAGCTCCCTCTCCGATTTCGAGATAATCCGCCCGATGCGCCTTCTTCCACTCCTCGGCCGGCATTCGTCCGTTGAGCCAGATCGTACTCATGGGGTATTCGCCGGGCATGAAGATGACATAGAAGAAGTGCCAGATCACGATCGCGGACACCGCGAGGATCGCCTCGTAGAAATGGATCACTTCCGCGACGCGGACCGTCCATGCGGGAAGCCAGCTCGTTGCGATCGTCGGGATCCACAGCACGAAACCGGTCAACGCCATCACCCACGTACCCCACACCACAGCCCAGTACTCCGCTTTCTGTGTGTAGTCGTAGGCTCCAAAAACGGGCCGCTCCTTGCGAAGCCCCAGATGGAACGCCATGTTTTCCAGAGCTCTCACGAAATCGGATCCCCCGGGCACCATCTTCCGGACCGACACGCGGCCACGCCGCGTGACGAGGACCCACGCGATGTGGTAAATCGACACGACGATGAGCACGACGGCGAGCGCGCGGTGCAGATTGGCTCTGAGCATTTCGCGGCCTCCGAGCCCGATGAGCTTCACCCACCATGCATCGGGGAAACGGAGTGCGAAACCTGTGATCGCCAATCCCGTGAAGCTCGAAAGCAGAACGAGATGCTGGACACGCTCCGCCGCCCGCCACCGAACGACGTACGGCTCGGCCGCGCGCCGGCGCAGGTGTCTGGCGAGCTCGTGCCTCGCCACAACGAGATTGTGGAACGCCATCCCGCCGAGAACGATGCCGATCAAGAAGAGATAGATGAGCTTCGCCAGACCGTGATAGCCGCGCGCCCTCAACGCCCCCGCGTGCGTGTAGCTCTGAGCGAAGGTGGGGTTCGACCGCGCGTGGCAGCGTCCGCACGTCGCCGTGACCTGTGCGGGATTGATCGACGATTCGGGGTCCTGCCGTGCTCTGATTTCGTGGGTGTTGTGACAGTCGGTGCAGTTGGCCACAACCCCGCTCCCCCGTCCCAGCGCCCACCCGTGGTAGCTGTCGAGATAACTTTCGACGACGCCGGCCGGTATCCCGTACTTCGCGATGAGACGCGGATCCGTGTGACAGGTCCCGCACAGCTCGCCGGTCCGGCGTCCGCGGCTCACGAGCGCCTCCGGGTCGTCGTGTCTTCGTATCAGGTGCTCGTCGTGACACGACGTGCACGTGGGAGCATCCTCGATGCCGAGTCCCACCGCTCTGCCGTGCACGGAATTGTGGTACTGCGCCGCAACGGCGCTGTGGCACTTGCCGCACGTATCGGCGAGCCGGAACCTGTTGATCGAGGACTCGGCATGCTGCGCGTTCTGGAGGTCGTGCGTTCCGTGGCAGTCGGTGCAGACCGCCGTCCGCTTGCCCTCCTGCCACCCCTTTCCGTGCACGGACGCAAGGTAGTTCGGGAGGCTGATCGGCAGGCGGACGAAATCGCTGGTAATCACCGCGTCTTTCCCGTGACACGAGCCGCACAGGCGGGGGATGTTTCTCAGATTGGTGGCGGACATCGTGTCCGCTGCGGCCAGGACGTGGTGGCCGCTATGGCAGTCGGCGCAGCTCGCCGCCGCCACGTCCCCTCTCAACCGGCCCATCCGGTGAACGCTCGTCCGGTACACTTCCTCGACATCCCTATGGCACGCTCCGCACCCCGCGTCGAATTCTCTCGCTTCCTTCTCGTTCTTGTGCGTGCTGTGACAAGACAGGCAGCTCATCTCGCCCGAGGCGAAAAGCCCCTCGTGCACCGATCCCGCGAACGCCCCTTTTTCGACTCCGTGGCAATCGACGCACGCCTGCTCGACCCGCTTGGACATCTCCGGTTTGTGCGTGCCGTGCACGTCGTGGCACGACGCGCAGTTCATCACCTGCGCGATCTCTTCACCGATCGTCGTGTGTCCGCCGCGCTTGACTTCCGCCATCGCTCCCGCGTGACACTTCTCGCACATCGCGTTGATGGCCCCCGACGAGGGAGGAAGGCCGGGGCCGTGAGAGGCGTGGCACGACACGCATCCGGGACTTGCTTTTCCCCGTGCCGCCGCGGCTGCGTGCATCCCGCCGTCGTATGCGGCTGTTTCCTTCGCGTGACAACGGCGGCACGCCTCTTCTGACATGCGGAGAGTCAGCTTCCTCATCGCGTGCGGGTTTCCGTTCTCGCCGTGACAGTCCGCGCACGAGGGGGCCCGTTCGTTGCCGCCGCGCCGGGCTCGGCCGTGGAAGTTCTCCGTGTAGCTCGCTACGGCGCCGTCATGGCACTGCGCGCAATCCACGGGGACGTACGTGTCGAAGTGGGGAACGTCGTCGTATTTCGCATCTGCACCGTGGCAGTCCGTACAGTCGAGCCCGCCGTGCACGCTCGCCTTGAAAACGCCGGGGAGAACCGTCACGCTGCGGCCGCTCGTCGATACGAGACCGGGATCGCTGTGGCACTCGAAGCACGTCTGCGTGGCTGTCTGGGCGAAGGCGAGCCCGCCGGTCCATAGAACGATACCGGCGGCGAGCGGCACGAGGCACTGGAGTCCAGTTTGGGCGCGTTTCACGCGAAGGCCTCAATCGTATTCGACTCGGGAAACCGTTTCGCGCATCCGCGAGAAGCGGGGGCACGCCCGTCACGCGGGCGCATAGGGGGATGGTAATCACCTTGCGGCGGAAGTGTCAACCGCGAGCATTCGCGCGGGCCGGGCCGGGCCGTAATGAATCGGCGTGAATCGGAACGAAAAAAGGGAGGCCGGAACATGTCGTCCCGGCCGTCCCCTTTTTTCAGCTGCTCTCGTTCTTGCGTGTTCGGTGTTCTCGCGGGCACCTTCTCTCGCGTGTCACCCGGCGGTTTACTCGCCGTAGAGCGCCTTAACGCCGCCCCACGTCGAATCTTCCGTCGGCACCGTGCAGCTCCCGAGGATGCGCAGAGCGATCTCGGTCACGCTGCCCCACCCACCGCGAGTACGGGATCCGATCTGGCACGAGTCGTCCATGAAGTCCGGGAACCCGGCCGGGAGCGGACCCGTCATGTCGGTATCTCCGTAGAACGCGGTGTTGTTGATCGTGTACTCGAAGCATCCGCCGAGATTGTCGAAGGTACCTATCGTCGTCACGTTCGAACGGATGCCCAAGATCTGGTTGTTGACGAACATGTACGTGGTGGTGACGGTAAAGATGTCAATGGCTCCTGTGTAGTCCAGCATGCCGTCACCCCACGGGCCGTTTTTCGACAACCAGAAGAGGCCGCCTGAGTACTCGGTTCTGTACGTGACCTCGCCCGTGCCGCCCGCGTCCCGCGTGTCGGCGACAACGTTCGGCGAGTAAGCGATCGAGGCGCACGTGAGTTTCCACTGGGAACCCAGACCGAGGCTCGCATCCCACGACAGGGCGTTGATCGTGTTGCCCACCTGGCCGTGGCTGCCGGGATCCGCCCAGGATTCACTGAAACGACCGGGGAGCATCTGCCCGCCCATATCCGTGGACAAATACACACCTGTCTGGGGAGGGCCGGCGATAACCGGCACGGCTGCCAGAACAAGCGCGAACATCATCATTATTATAGCGGTCTTCATATCTCGTCCTCCTCGATTCCGACTGTTGACCCGAACGCCTAACCTGATGGGATGTCAAAAGCTGTAAAGCTCATGTCCTTTTGACCGATCGGCGGGCCTCCCGCCTTTCTTGACCTTTAGTGCCAGTATCCCCCCGAACGGTTCCCGGTTTTTTACACGATTTTCTTTGGCGAAGCGGCTGGGGTGACGCGAGGCAAGATCGGCATCGCTGCGGATCGAGACGAGCGGGGGCGGATGCCGTCAAGACACCGCGAATTTCTTGGTCAGGATCTGTCGAAGCGAATCGGGGATGCCGCCTTGCCGGACGTCCCGGCAGGCGTCGAGGCTCATGTCGAGGCTGGCGAACATCGAGGCGCACCTGTGACAGACATGATCGTCGGGCATTTTGAACCGCCGGCCCTGATCCAGCGCGTCCATTTTGGCTTTGAACACGGCGAAACAAACCTGAAGGTCGAAGTCCGGCGGCGCTTCCTTCTTCTTGGGGAGTCGTTTCTTGAGCTGCTTGGCGAGGTGGAGACGGCCGCGGTAGACGCGGGTTTTCACCGTGGCTTCCTTTATGCCGAGAATCTCGGCGACATCTTCCGCCGAAAACTCTCCCAAGTCTTTCAAAATAAGGGCAATGCGGAAAGGCGCGGGCATGGTCGAGAGACCGTATTCGACGGCTTCGCGGGCCTCCTGGCGAAGCACCCCATCGAGCGGGCTTAGGTCGGGAGACGAGACATCGAGGAACCCTTCCTCGTCGGAGGGGATCAACTCGTTAAAGGATTCGAAGTGAGTGGGCGCGTCTTTCTTCCGGCGGTGAAATCTCTTGCAGGTCCGGGCCGCGATGGTGAAAAGCCACGTCGACGGCGCGGACAGGCCCCGGTAGTTCTTCCAGCTGTGGAACGCGCGTAGAAACGTCTCCTGGACGAGGTCTTCCGCGTCCTCGTGGCTCCCGCACATCCTCAAACCCAGCCCGAAGATCTTGTCAGCGTACGATTCGAACAGGCGGGCGATCGCGGTATGAGCGGACTCTCCTGCTGCTGGTGCTGCGATGCTGTCATTCACGAGAGAGATTCTACACGCCCGCGTCCCGGCCGTCAAGCTCGAGCGGGCGGTATCATGCGGTATCCCGTTGCGGGGGGCGGCCTTTGCGGCTCTCGCGTTTCTATCCGCGGCAGCACCGCAGAGGGGGGCGCTTTTTGGTCGTTTTTCTCACCAACCCCGGTGTATAGTGAAGAGTAATTATCTTATGAACCCATGACACGGAGGCCTCGCACCATGAAAAAATATGCGACACTCATCCTGCTGGCCGCGCTGTTCGCCCTGTCGATGTCCCCGACTGCGGCCGCTTCGGCTTCGGATACCCCGGCCGCGGTGCTTCTCGGGTGCCGTGGAAGCGTGACTGTCGTCCATAGCGGCGGCGAGACTGTGAAAGGTACTTTCGGGATGGCCCTTCTCTCGGGCGACGAGGTCCGCACGGGAAAGGACTCGCAGGCCGAGATTCATTTCGACAACGGTCAATGGATTCAGGTTGGTGCGAACAGCAGCAGCCAAATCCATGGAGCCAAGGGCGCTCTCGCGGAAAGCGGGGCGTCGTCGGGAGAGAAGAGTTTCGAAGTCGTGCAGAATTTTCTCAAGCTGAAGGACTCGGAGGGCACGAGTTCGCTCGCCCGTCTTCGGTCGGGCGAAAAGCGCTCCGCGCTCCGCGCCGAGTCACCGATGCAGACGAAGGTCCGCGGCGACCGGCCGACGTTTCAATGGAGCGTCACGGATCCGTCCACCGAACTCCGGCTGACGATCTACAGCGACAAGGGAATAATCTCGAAATACGATATCCCCAAGGGAAGCACGAGCCTCGAGTATCCGCCGGATGCGGCGGCTCTCGAACCCGGCGTGACGTACTCGTGGGTGATCGAGACGACGGACCCTCTCGTTTTTCCTCCGCTTCGGAGCGAGGCGGCGTTTTTCGAGATCCTCTCCCCTGAGGAAAGAGACGGGCTCGACGCCGCCCTCGCGACAGTCGGCGAAGGGACGAAACCGAGCGAGTCCACGCTTCACGTCGTGCGCGCGAGTCTCTTTTTCAACCACGGGTTGGTCGAGGACGCCATCGCCGAAACAACGCAGGCGCTCGACGCCGATCCGGAGAACTCCGAACTCCATGCGATCCTCGCCCGTCTCTACGCGGAGACCGGCCGGACGCAGGAAGCTCTGGACGAATACAACCGGCTTCTCGAACGGCGTTAGCACGGCCGGACCCGTTTCGAGAGGCCCTGGCGCATGGACAACAAAACCATCGCGGGCTATACGATCGAAGAGACCCTTGGGGAAGGGGGAATGGGCGTCGTCTACCGCGCCATCGACCCGACCCTCGACCGCCGTCTCGCCGTAAAAGTCATCCGCCGCACGTCTTTCAGCGCTGCCGCCAAGGAGCGTTTCCTCCGCGAGGCTCGCGCCGCATCCCGTTTGAACCATCCGCACATCGTCACTGTCTACGCCGCCGGTGAAGACGAAGGTCATCCGTATATCGCCATGGAGTACGTCGAAGGCCGGACGCTGCGGTCCATCATCGATGTGGGCCCGATCCCGTGGGACACAGCAACGGGATGGACGAGCGATATACTCGATGCACTCCACTGTCTGCATCAGGCGGGGATCGTCCACAGGGATCTCAAACCCGAGAACATCATGGTGACCCCACAGGGCGTCGTGAAGCTCATGGACTTCGGCATCGCCCACATGGCCGCGAGCGGCACGCTCACGCAGGAGGGCGCTGCTGTCGGCACCGTCAATTACATGTCCCCCGAACAAACCGCGGGCAAAAAAGCCGACGCGAGGAGCGACATCTTCTCTATCGCGAGCGTGCTCTACGAAATGGTGACGGGAGAGCACCCCTTCTCCGGCGAGCACCCGATGGCGGTGATGTACTCGATCTGCAATCTGCCGCCGAAGCCTCTCGCCGAGCACGCCGCGAAAGTTCCCGAAGGGCTCCAGGCGGTGATCGACAAAGGGATGGAGAAGGAACGCGAAGCCCGGTATCGCGACGCCGCCGCTTTCCGCGATGCCCTCAGCCAGCTGAGAGAGCGCGAACTCGGTCCGGCTCTGGCGCCGAGCCTCAAGACCCGCGTGCTTCAGATCGGTGTGCCCGTGGCTGTCGTCATCGCTCTCGCCGTCGCCGCTTTCATGCTCTTTGGTCGCGGCGGGACGCCCAAGCCGAATCGTGATGCGGCAATGAATTGGAACGAGCTCGGACAGAGCGCTGAGGAGAAGGGGGATCTCGCGTTGGCACGCGACGATTACAGACAGGCCATCGTTGCGGATCCGAACTACAAGACGCCGTGGAACAATCTCGGCATCCTCGCGCTCGACGAGGGAAACCTCATCGAGGCGGATTCGCTATTTCGCAAAGCCATTTCGATCGACTCGTCGTATGCCGCAGCGCTCCACAATCTCGCCTCCGTGCGTCAGGATCGCGGCGACCTCACGAGTGCCGAGGAACTCTACCGCGCATCTCTCAGGGCCGATTCGACACTTCTGGCCAGCTACAACAACCTCGGGGCTCTTCTGCTCCAAACGCTGAGGCCGGCGGAAGCAGGCGATGTACTCGACAAGGGGCTCTCGATCCATCCCGACCAGCCGTACCTTTTGAAAAACCGCGGGATTGCCGCCTGGCAGACAGGAAACGATGACGCGTCTATAACCTATTGGAAACGAGGAATCGAGAAAGATTCGACCGTCGTGGAGCTTCATCGTCTCTGCGCCGAGTGGTACGAGAGGCATGGCCGTGTGGCGGAGGCGCGGGCGGAATGGGAGATCGTGGCCGGCTCACCCGTCGAAGCGGAAAACCGGCTCGGCGTCGAGGCGCTCGGACGGCTCAGGACGAGATAACGGCTTCTTGGACATCCCGGGCTGCTGTGGAAGTTTCTGGAAACGAAGGCGGCAACTTCGCGGCTGACGCACCTTGCGATGATTCACTAAAGAAACACGGAACAAGCGCGGGAATTACGAGGGGAAAAAAGCCAGCCGTGGGACTTTTCGAAAACCCCGCAGCCGGACTGGTGCCCTGACCCATGACGTAGAGCGTAAGCAGATGGATCGTGTGCTCGCAGCCGGAGGGGTCCGGCTGCTCACACCAATCCTGCCATCCTACTCACCAAACAGAGACTTGACCCTTCCCCAGGTCGTCTCTTCGATCGGCACCGGTGTCCCGCAAAGACACGTCTCGTTCCCGTTCACGGACGCCGTCAATGCCGTTGCGACGTGGACGTTGAAGCTGCAGTCGGCCGAATAGACCGCCCCTGCGATCGGATGCGGGAGCACCGGGTACATACAGCATGGTCCGCCTGTCCCCTGGACCCAGTAGATCATCGTCAGCACGTGCGTCGCTCCGGTACGGCAGGTGCCGAATCCCACCGACTTACCCGTCTGCGAGTTCCCCGGGTTCTCGAACGGCTCTTGATCCAACAACCATGCGGCGTTCGTCCAACATGCCGGTTTCGGAGCCGAAAACTCGCAGCCCGTCGCACCCCCCGGGGAGACGAGAACCACATAGATGTACGTCAAGGGAGAGGCCCCGGCGGCTTCGAGCCGCACGGCGTGGACGTTCGAGCTGTTCGCAACCGACATGTCTTCGCTCCCGGGGAGACCTTCATCCTGCGGACTCCCGCGCGTATTCCGTGCGCTGGAGTTTGCAGCCTGGCCCTGGGACAATGCGAAAGAGAGGAGAGAAACCGCCGTGGAGAGAACCCGCCTACTGACGCGCATGGTGCACCCCTCATGACGAGTCGCAGTACGGTCGCGTGGAAGACTCTGCCAGCTGCGGCAGCCGGAGAACCGGAGGCTCTGAAGATCTGTCCGGCATTCTTCTATAACTATAGAGCCCTATGTCCGTTCTTACCACGGGTCAACGGTCGTATTGCGGGAAAATCTTGGGTCGAGGGGGGCAGACTGGGCGCTTCGAGGCGGAGTTGGATGAGGTCCGCGACTCTCGGGTGAGATCCTAAGGATTCGGAGTGTCGACTGTCTCGGCGCAGGTATCCTAAACGCAGTGCCTCAGTTCCGACTGAACTGAGGCACTGCACGAGAACCCACCAAAAGGATAACCCTGGACGCTTCTGGCCAGACAGGCGCTACTTGATCACGATGAGCTTCCGTGTGTCGGCCACTCCCGCCGCCTCGAGACGGCAGAAGTAGATCCCACTCGAAACCCGCGACGCATTCCACTCGACGCTATGCTCGCCCGCCTGTTCGATCCCCGATGCGAGTCGGTCGACGAGCCGTCCCGAGACATCGAAGACAGCCACCGACACGTACGACGCGGCCGGCAGATAGTAGCTGATCCTCGTGGCCGGATTGAACGGGTTCGGCGTCACCGACTGGAGAGCCACGCAGTTGCAATCCGGACCGCGCTCGTCCGACTTTCCGCGCACGGAAACCACGACACAATCGACCGCCCGGAACGGCTGTCCATTCATCAGCTGCCCCGTGAGGGTCACGATTCTCTCTTCGCCGTCGGTCACGGGAAAAAGCGCCCGGACAAGGTCTCTTTTCCGAAACGCGAGCACCAGGTCCATGTTGCCGTCCGGATCCTTACCCGGACACACACAGGCCCTGTCGCGCATGGGCTCCGTCCCCACGTCTCGATAGACCGGTTCCTTGACCGGCCGGACACCCTCCAGGCGGAGTGTACGCAAGTCTACGTCGGCGACGTCGAACGCCCGGCGCCCGAGAAGCGCCGCATGGAGCACTCCCCCCGCCATCGAATGATCGCTGCCGGCATTCGCTTCGGCATCGCGGTCCGCGGGCGTCACGTTGAGACGGTTGGGACACATCCCCGGCTGTATGTCGAGCTTCGCTTGGATCACTTCTTCGCCCGTGTACCAGTTGTTCTTGTAGAGACGCATCGCTGAGGCGGCGTTTTCCATCATCCCCTGGAAACCGAGACCTGCCACCCAGGCGATGCGGAACGACAGCGTTTGACCCGGCAATAGGGTCGGAAACGGGCCCACGGCCATGAGCGACCGATAGTCACGCGGTGCGGTGGCGCCGCGTTCGATCGTTTGGGACGAGAGCAGCTGATAACGCTCGAAGTCATTCGTAGGATCCCCGCCTTCCTCGAAAGACTGGGACCCTGAGAAGTTGGCGTACGTCACGACCTTCACTTCCATCGGCGCAGTCTCACCCGTCGGATCCGTCGTGTGATCGAGAAGGAGAACACCCAGATAGCCGGGCGTCAAACCCCCGTCTCCGTCCACGTCGTACCCGTAGGAGACCGCGAGCGGCGCTTCGTCAGGGCCGAACGGAGGCTCGGACCCGACATGAAAGCCCACGGCATCGTCTGCCCAGTAGTTCGGCCGCGTTCTCGGACCGCAGTCGAAATCGGCGAAAATACCGATGTAGACATGCTCGAGAGTTTCGTCACCGATGTTCGTGATCTTGAAATTCGCGGCGACGAAATCGTCGAAGCCGTTACTCTGCCACTCGTAGCTCTCGTGACGCACCTTTAGATCTAACGGGTTGTGCTCGGGAAACTGTTGAATCGCCGCGGTCTGGTTGTCCGTGTACCAGCAGCTGAACATCTGGTCGGATATCGCCGCGAAGTCCTCGTCGATCTTGCCGTCGCCGTCGTCGTCCCGACCATTGAGCCAGTCCTCATCGACCTTCCCGTCTTGATCGTCATCGGCGTTGGGGTTGGGGTAACGATTTCCCCCGGGGGCGCCTTGATACGATCTGTAGATGATGTCGATCGGATCCTGAGTCGGTCGAAACTCCGTTTGGTACACCGACGTGGAGACGGCCGGGATTCCACCCTTCAACGCGCCGACCCATATTCCTGCCGCCCAAAGATACTCGACGCCGCTCCC
>CAZYCB010000036.1:0-2733 GCA_964645735.1 uncultured bacterium
TTCTTCTCGATGGCGGTAATAACGTTCGTGTTCATAATGGATTTCATCCTCCGCTACATCGATCTTTTTCTGGGCAAGGGAGTGAAGTTTCACATTGTGCTGCAAGCATTTACGCTGAGTCTTGGGCACATGTTCGCATTAATCATACCAATGGCCGTTTTGCCCGCGACGCTCATGACGTTCGGGTCTCTCGCGTCGGAGAACGAGATCACCGCAATGAAGGCGAGCGGCATCAGCCTCTACCGGATGATCCTTCCAGGGTTCGTGGTTGCGTGCCTCCTCGCTTGCGGGATGATCGTGTACAACAATCACGTTCTCCCGGAGAGCAACCACAAACTCCTCAACCTCCTCATCGACATCAACAAGAAGAAACCGACGGTCGAGATCAAGGAGAACGTGTTCATCGACGCGTTCGAGGGATACAACATCTACGTACGGCACAAGAACGATAAGACGGGAGAGGTCGGCGACGTTCAGATTTTCGAGAGCGACCCCAAAGTGGGGCTTCTGAAAACCGTCACGGCGGAGAAGGGAACGCTCCGGTATCTGGAGAAGGAGGGGATCCTCCGTTTCGAACTGGAGAACGCGGAAATCCACGAGATGCCGCGAGGCAGCGATGCTTCCGCGTACAGGCGGACGATCCTCAAGAACTATGTCATGAACATCAAGGATGTGGACCGTTCGCTCACGCGCAGCGAACGAAACTACCGCGGCGACCGGGAGATGAGCTCCGGGATGATGCGCGACAAGATCGCCGAGATCCGCGGTGACATCGTCGACGTGCAGGCGAAGATGAGCGAGATGGCAACCGCCCAGATCGGGGACGCGCTCGCGCTCCTCCGCACGGCCTCGCGCGACAGCGTCTCACGGGCAGCCGCCGGCAGCGCGGCGGAGATTCCTTCGCCGGAGCCCTCTTCGGGCGTGCGGGAGCCTTCATCGGGAACACCGGAGCCTCCCCCGGGGGCGCCAACGTCCTCGCCGGGGACGCCGAAGCCGAGGATTCAAGCCCACGGGGCGGGGATTCATGAACGGGTCGCCGAGGAACCCTCGAAGATCTCCACGACGCGCAGGGCCCTCGAGAGCCAGAGGGACATCAGGAACTCCTACTCGAGGCAGATCGATCGCTACCGTGTCGAGATCCACAAGAAGTACTCGATCCCGTTCGCCTGCATCATCTTCGTTCTCATCGGGTCGCCGATTGCGATACGCTTGGGGAGGTCGGGGATGAACACGGCGATCGGCTTGAGCCTCCTCGTGTTCCTCGTGTACTATGTGTGCCTCATCGGAGGGGAAAAGCTCGCCGACAGGGAGTTCGTGAGCCCGCTCATGGCGATGTGGGTGCCAAACGTTCTCTTCGGGGCGGCGGCGGTGCTGCTGATTCGAAGCGCGACCCTCGAGCAAAACGTCGTTCGGCTCCGTCTCGTCGACATTCTGAAAGCTATCCGGCGCAACTGATGGGAATCCGCATACACGACAGATATCTCCTCCAGCAGTTCGTACGGATCTTCCTCTTCAGCGTCCTCACGTTCACCATCATCTATATCACGGTGAACGTGTTCGAGGAGATCGACAATTTCATCGATCACAACGCGAAGCTCCGGCACGTCGCTGTCTACTACCTGTACTCGATCCCCTTCATCCTCACGTACATCATTCCCGTCTCCCTTCTCCTCGGGGCCATCTTCTCGATGGGTGTCCTCGCGAGGAGGAACGAGCTCACCGCGTTCATTTCCTCCGGCGTGAGCCTCGTGCGCATCGCTCTGCCGATACTCGTCGCCGCGCTCGTAATGAGCATTTTCTCGACGTGGTTCAACGACCGCGTGGTGACGAAGGCGAGCCGGCTCGGCAGATCGGTCAGGCACCATGATATCGAGGGGAGGCCGCGCACCGATCCCGACCTCAAGGAGAATTTTCATTACCTGGGCGAGAACGGCTCGGTGTACCTTGCCCGCCGGTACAATCACGCGACGAAAACCCTCTACGACGTTGTGCTTCAGCAGTTCGACAAGAACACGCTCGTGCGCCGGGTGGACGCGAAGACCGCGAAGTGGATCGACAACGGATGGGTGTTCCAGTCGGGATTCGAGCGCGTGTTCGAATCCGAAACCGAGCGGGTGAAAGCGTTCGACAATCTTTCCGTGCCCGAGCTGCGCGAGAGGCCCGACGACTTCGCGAAGGAGCAGCTCGACGAGGAGAACATGAACTTCACCGAGCTCAGGTCACACATTGGGAGGGTGCGAAGGAGCGGCGGAACGGTCGACCGATATCTCACCGACCTTTACTTCAAGTTCAGCTACCCGCTGGCCGGATCGATCTTCGTCCTCCTCGGCATCGCCCTCTCCTCGGGCAAAAGGAAACAGTCGATCGCAACGGGCTTCGGCCTCACGCTCTTGATCAGCTTTATCTACTACGGCGTCTTGAGGGTGGGACAAACGCTGGGGTACAACGGACTCCTGCCCCCGCTTCTCGCGGCCCAACTGGGCAACATCGTGTTTCTTATCGTGGGAGTCGCTCTGGTCTCGCGCGCGAACAGGTGAACCGCATGCGTGCTCGCGGGGGGCGCTCTCCGCGGGTTTTGCACAATGCGCTGCAGAGTCCTTGCTCGCCCTGCGCTCCGCTTCCCTCGGCTTCCCGCCTGGGGGCGGGCGATCCTGGGGCGCACCCGCAACGGGCTCGAAAGGACTCGGCAGCGCACGTCCACCAACGCGGCGGGGGTGCGTCAACGATTCGCGT
>CAZYCB010000037.1:0-6056 GCA_964645735.1 uncultured bacterium
TCCCGCCTGGACGATGGCCGGGATCTGGACGAAGATATTGTTGCGGAGGTCGAGCCCGAAGGCGCCGAAGGCGTCTCCGCTCTCGGGGTCGAGGATGCCGTCGTTGTTCGAATCGAGGATGGCGAACGGGTAGTATGTGCCGTCGGGAATATGGAGAAGTGAATACGTGTCGTTCTCTCCGGCGAAAGCGATACCCAGTATATCGATGTTCTCCTCCGTGAAGAGCTCCGTTGTGGTAGCGATGACGTACGCACCCGTCGGGTCGCCCGCGCCCGCCGAGTACATATCACCCGTAAGAGTGCCGGCTACGCTCCCCGAGGCGAACGACGACCCCGTCGTGAATCCGACGGAGACTGTCTCCGTATTCAGGTTTCCGGAGAGGTCGCGTATCGAACCCTCTGGGAAGAGGAGGAAGTACTGCGTGTCCTCGAGCAATGGATCGTCCGGCGTGAAGCTCACGGCCCGGCCGTCGCTCGACCATTCCTCCGTGCCGTCGCTCGGCAGCGGCGTGATCTGGACGTCCTTGAGCGACGCGGGATCGATGCGTTCGGAAAAGGTGAGCGTCAGGACAACTTCCGTCGAGACATCCACGTCGCCGTCGCCGGGTGCCGTCGAGACGAGCGTGGGCGGAATGGAGTCGATGCCGCTCATCGTGGTGAACGCCCACGATGCTTTGACGAGAGGGTTTCCCGCCGCGTCGAGAGCGTCTTCCGTAAGTGTAACGGTGTACTTCGTGCCGCGGTCGAGCGGAGATAGCGGCGAAAACACGTACTCGGTTCTGCCAGATTGCAGCACAGAAGTGACCACGGTGTCTTTCGACGATGTCCACGAAAATGCCTGGATGACGGTCAAATCCTGCATCGGCTCGGAGAACGTGACGGCGACCGGTTCGGTCGCCCCGACACCCGTAGCGCCCGACTTAGGACTTCGCGCGACGACAGACGGCGCGGTGACATCGGGTGCGTCGATGCCGGCGAACTGAGTTGTCGACGCCTCCGACATCTCGTTGCCGTTCACGTCGCTCACGTCGCTGACTAGCAGGTTGTACTCGGCGGTGCTCATCTCCTCGACCGTGGTGATCAGCACGCTTTTCCCATCGGTTTGAAGGGTGGCGGCCGCTATTTCCATCTGGGCGGGAACGAGTCCTTGGGAATCCTCGCCCCCTTCTCGGGCCGCGGAACCCAAGCGCGGCGTTTCGGCCGCGGTGATCGCTTTGATCGAGTAGTGATCCGTCCTCTGCGCAGACGGCCTGGACACTTTTTCGTTAAATGTCACCTGCACGTGTCTCGCATCCACGCCGTCCGCGTTTACGACAAACGGCGGCGATGTGTCGGGTGGCCCGCCGTCCGAAGGTCCGTCATCGCTGCTGCAGCCAACCCAGAGAAACACAGAAAGGAGAAACATCGGTACGATCCATCCGGTACGAAAGAGAGTTTTCATGGTATCCTCCACGTTCTTGAAGTCGGAACGTCTCGAGGGAAGGTCGGGCGACGACGGGCTGCTGCAGGCACCCCGGAGAGCGGGCGCATGCGCGAGCGTGAAACCCAAGCGTATCCAAGGGGTGTCCAGGCTGCAACAGGAATCGGGCCGCTTTCACCCCCCGGCCGTGGGCCCCGCCGTCCAGGCACGGCGATCTTCACGAGGCTGCGTCGCCTTCTGCACGGCGACGAGCCGATCGTTTTCGGCCGGGGAGAATCCGATGATGCGTAAGTCTAAGTTCCGAAAGGCGTGTCGGCACGGGCTCGACATCGGGCGCGGCGCTTGCTATATTGATAAGCAGAGAGCCGTGATATCGGCTCACGGGCATTATCGAGATCGTGAAGAGATTCACGTCACCGGTAATGCCGCGCACCCCTCACCCCGATCGGGGTGAGGGGTGTCTTCTTTGAACGTTTCCGGCGCGACATTTCAAGAAACGACTGTCCGTTCTGAGGCGGCCGCCGAAATCTCGAGAAAAGAATGGCAGCGACGAGCCACGATCCATCCCTGATGCTGGAAAACGACGGACCAGGCCGGGCCCGGCTGCTGCCCCTTGCGTTCGCAGCGATATGGGCATGTACGGCTCTTTCCGTGGAGATCTGGCGCCCCAGGGGTGACGATCAGCTCTGGAGAGTGGGGATCGTTGACCTTCTGGTGAACGTCGGTCTCTACGTCCCGCTGGGCGCGGCGCTGCGCCGCCGGGGAGCGCTTTTCGCCGCGGGTTTCGCCGCCGTGCTCTCTGTTGTCGTGGAAACGACGCAGCTTCTCTACCCCGATCGCTACACCGCCGGCTCGGACGTCGTCGCGAACGTCTTCGGGGCGGTTTGCGGTTGGTATCTCTCGAACCGTATCGATCCGCGTGCGGCGTGGGGGCTCGATCCGCTGCGGATCACCGGGCGCCTGGCCGTGTGCTCCGTCATTCTCTACGCGGCGGCGGCAGCAGCGATTCTTTCGCTCCCCGGGCGACGGGCAGACTTTTCGAACTGGGACGCCGACTGCCGCCTGGTAGTCGGCGATGAGTTGACGCGCAACCGGCCGTGGAGCGGGGATATCGATGCCGTCGCTGTTTTCGACGAATGTTTCACCAGAGGAGAAATCGAGAGGCTCTCTAGAAAAGAACCGGGCTCCGCTTTCGACGAGAGTGTTTCGGCGAGGCGTCCGCTATTCGCGGCTCGACCCGTTGCTTCGCTCGATTCCGTACGGGGGGTGCCGCTCCTCGACCGGCGGGACAACAACCTCTTCTTCGACACCCTCGTGGCGAGCGGGAAGCTCACGCTCGCCGTGTGGTTCCGGACACGAAGCGAGAATCAGAAAGGGCCGGCGCGTATCGTTTCGTTTTCGAAAACCCCGTGGTCGCAAAACTTCAGTCTCGGACAGGAAGGGAAAGCCGTCGTCTTCAGATTGAGGACGCCGACGACCGTCCCAGGAGGTTTTTTCCCGCAGATCAAAACGCGCGGACTCCTCGAGAGCGGCTCGTCCGCATTCGTCGCGGCAACGTACGACGGCCGGAACTCCCGCGTTTTCGTCGATGGGCGCTCGGAAGGGCGCGTCAATCTGCTCGCACGCGGCAAACGACCCGCCTTTTTCGCCGACAGCGGTCTGCCCGCGATCGCGGCTCTTCTCGGTGGTCTCATGGGCGTCGCCTGGGTGGCCGCCGCGAAGAGAGCGGGATCCGACGTGCAACTCTGGGGAGCGGTCGGCGGATTCTTCGGAGGCGCCGTGTTCGTCCTTTCGGGCGGCGCGAGCGCTCTGCCCGAGTTCGCCCGTTGGGTTCCGGTGCTGGGGGCGTTCGGGGGCCTCGCCGTCGGGTGCGCCGTGGCTTCCGGCCGAGGGGCGGCAGGCGAGTCGTTGACATAGGCTCCCCGCGTAAACTATCTTACACGGGTGTCCGGGCAGGCGGACGGATAAGCTCATGATACAAAAACGCAAAGAAGATCTCCTGTTCAGCGTCGCGGGCGCGCGGGGCATCGTCGGTCGCGGTATAACGGTCGACGTGGTCACGCGGCTGAGCCTCGCTTTCTGTTCGAAGCTCCCGCCGGGGTGCGTAGTGATCGGCAGGGACACCCGTCCGTCCGGCGAATCGTTCAAGTCCGCCGTCGCGGCGGCCGTAACGGCGACGGGGCGGGAGTGCATCGACGTCGGCATCGCCACGACGCCGACGGTCGAGATGATGGTGCAGAAGCTGGGAGCGGTGGGGGGGATCATCATCACTGCGAGCCACAACCCGGTCGAATGGAACGCGCTCAAGTTTCTCGACTCGCGCGGCGTGTTCATCACCAAACCGGTGAGCGAGGCGGTTTACGACGCCTACTTGAACGAGCAGTTCCAGTTCTGCGACGCCGCCTCGACGGGGAAGATCACGCGGTATCACCAGGCCGCTCGGGATCACATCGAGGCCGTGATGGCGCTCTCCGTATTGGATGCGAATCTCATCCGGCGCAGGGGTTTTCGAGTCGTCGTCGACGCGATAAACGGGGCGGGCAGCGTCATAGCGCCCGATCTGTTGAGAGAACTCGGTGCGAAGGTCGTGGCGATGAACTGCAAGACCGATGGTGATTTCTACCGAGACCCCGAGCCGCGGGCCGAAAACGTGGGAGACCTCGCCGAGAGGGTGAGGAGCGAGAATGCCGATATCGGTTTCGCGCTCGATCCCGACGCGGACCGCCTGTCGCTGGTCGACAAGACGGGAACGCCGATCAGCGAGGAGTACACGCTGGCGCTCGCCGTCGATCAGATCCTCGGCGTCGAGAAAAAGGGCCCCGTTGTCGTCAACGTGAGCACATCGGCGCTCATCGACTGGGTCGCCGGGAACCACGGCGCGGACGTTATCCGGACGCCCGTCGGCGAGGCGCACGTCGTGGATGCGATGTTCCGCGAGGCCGCCCCCATCGGCGGCGAGGGAAACGGCGGCGTCATCTATCCGACGCTGCATCCGGGTCGCGACGGGATGGTCGGAATGGCCTTGATCTTGCAATTGCTCGCTTCGCGTAAAGTATCGCTCGACCAGCTGATCGGACGGTACCCGGCATTCCATATGTCGAAAACCAAGATGGCGTGGGAGGGCGAGTTCTCCGTCGAGAGGATTTCCGGCTTAATCAGAGGGTTGGAACCTGCTAGAATCGACGCGCAGGACGGAGTGAAGGCGGTTTTCGACGACGGGTGGTTCCACGTGCGCATCTCCAACACGGAGGGCGTCGTGCGAATCCTCGCCGAGTCGATGTCCCCCGAACGGACGGAGGCGCTCGTCGGGGCTGCCAGAGAGGTGCTGAACGAATCGCGCGTCCGGCCCTCGTAAGGGAAGAGAGACCCATCATGTGCGGAATCGTCGGTTATCTGGGACGGCATCAGGCGCTCCCGATCCTCATCGAGGGCCTCAAGCGGCTCGAATACCGCGGGTACGACTCCGCGGGGGTCGCCATCGTCGACGACGGCCGCATTCTGCTCGAGAAGACCGAAGGCAAGATATCCGAGCTCGAGAATCACCTCGCGGGGAAGAGCTATCCCGGCGTCGCGGGAATCGCCCATACGAGATGGGCGACGCACGGAGAGCCCAACAAGACGAACGCTCATCCTCACATCGACTGCACGGGCACGCTCGCCGTGGCTCACAACGGCATCATCGAGAACTACCTGGCCCTCAAGAAGCGGCTCCAGGACAAGGGGCATAAGTTCATCACCGATACGGACACCGAAGTCATCGCTCACCTCGTAGAGGATCATTACACCGGGGCGCTCGAGGACGCCGTTCGGAAGGCGGCCAAGCAGCTCGAAGGGACCTACGGGATCGTCGTTCTCTCGACGCGGGAGCCCGACAAAATCGTGGGCGTCCGCAACGGCAGCCCCCTTGTCGTCGGCGTCGCTGACGACGAGTATTTTCTCGCCTCAGACGTTTCCGCGATCCTCAAGCACACGCGCCAGGTGATTTATCTCGACGACAGAGAGATGGCGATCATCGAACCGAAGGGCTTCAAGACGATGACCATCGATGCTGTCGCGGTCGACAAGGCGATCCACGAGGTCGACTGGGACCTGGACATGATCGAAAAGGGCGGCTTCCCGCATTTCATGCTCAAGGAGATCTTCGAGCAGCCCGAGACGATACGGAACGCCATACGCGGGCGGCTTGTCCACACCACGGGGGAGGCGAAGCTCGGAGGGCTGCAAGAGGTGATGCCGACGCTGCGTGAGTTCAACCGGCTGGTGCTCCTCGGATGCGGCACGAGCTGGCACGCGGCGCTCATCGGCGAGTACATCATCGAGGAATACGCCCGCGTGCCCGTGGAGGTCGAATACGCCTCGGAGTTCCGCTACCGCAATCCGATCATCGATCGGGGAACGGTGACGGTGGCGATAAGCCAGTCCGGAGAGACGATCGACACGCTCGAGGCGATGCGCGAGGCGAAGAGAAAAGGGTCTCGCACGCTCGGGATCTGCAACGTCGTGGGGAGCACGATCGCGAGGGAAAGCGGAGATGGCGTGTACATACACGCGGGCCCGGAAATCGGCGTGGCTTCCACCAAGGCCTTCACGTCGCAGATCACCGTGCTTTCGCTCTTCGCGCTGCTTCTGGGCAGGAT
>CAZYCB010000038.1:0-22672 GCA_964645735.1 uncultured bacterium
GTCGCCTATATCCTTCAAGGCGTCGAGGACAACTTCCACACGGACCTCTTCCTGCCCATTCGCAAATCGGTTGAGGACATGATCCCCGCGGGGGAGCGCGGCGGCAAGGCGGCCGTGGCTATCAACGTCGCCACCGATCACGTGCGCTCGCTCGTGTTCGCGATGTCCGAGGGGATCATGCCGTCCAACGAGGGGCGGGGATACGTGCTCCGGCGTCTCCTGCGCAGGGCGCTGACGAAGATGCACTCCTCCGGCGTTAAAGAGCCGTTTCTCGCCAGAGCGGTCGACGTGGTGGTCGACACGATGAAGGGACGGTACCCGGAGCTCGCCGAACGTTCGCGGATCGTCAAGGAAGTGGTGACGGCCGAGGAAGAACGGTTTCTCTCGACGATCGAACAGGGACTGGGGAAGCTCCACGACGTCATCGAGAAAACGAAAACGAGGAGAGAGAAGCTCATCGCCGGCCGTGACGCGTTCGTGCTCTACGACACGTACGGATTCCCCGTGGAGCTCACGAAGGAGCTCGCGCTCGAGGAGGGGCTGGAGATCGAGGATGAGGGCTTCCGAGAGGCGATGGAGGAGCAGAAAAAACGCGCTCGCGGAAAGAGCTTTCATGTCTTCCAACAGTCGGGAGACGAACCGGAGTTCGTCGAGATCGCGCCGGTCGAGAGAACGGAGTTCCTCGGGTACGAGAGTTTCTCCTGCGACGCGCACGTCGGTCTCGTGCGATGCGCCATCGATGGGGAGAAGGCGATCGTCGAACTCGTGACCGATCGGACCGTCTTCTACGCGGAATCCGGAGGCCAGGTCGGCGACACGGGGACGATCCGTGTCGGAGACAGGACGCTCCACGTCGTGGGCACGTTTCGCAGGGACTCCCGCATCGTTCATCGGATCGAGTGGGGTTCGGCGGCTGAGGGGGCCGATCGCGACGGGGTGGAGGCGTTCTTCCGTTCGCACGCCGCATGCGCGCTCTCCGTCGACCGGGGGACGCGCCTCGCCACCGAGCGAAACCACACGGCGACGCATCTTCTCCACGCGGCGCTCCGAAACGTCCTCGGGAAACACGTTGCCCAGGCGGGTTCGCTCGTCGAACCCGAGCGGTTGAGGTTCGACTTCCATCACCACCAGGCGATGAGCGATGATGAGATCCGGAAAGTGGAGGAACAGGTGAACGACGCGGTTCTCGCGGATCTCCCCGTGACGAAGAAGATCGTGACGTACAAAGAGGCGATCGCCGCCGGGGCGATGGCGCTCTTCGGCGAGAAGTACTCCGAGGACGTGCGCATGGTGAGCGTCGAGGGCGTGTCCAAGGAACTATGCGGCGGAACTCATCTCGACCGTACAGGAGAGATCGGCGCGTTTCTCGTCAAGCAGGAAGCGGCGGTGGCTGCCGGCGTGCGCCGCATCGAGGCGCTCACGGGCCACGGGGCGCTGTCGCTCTTGAAAAGTACGCTCGATGAGCGGTTGGAAGTGGCGAGCGCCCTCAAGGTCGCGCCGGAAGACATCGGGCGGAAGGTGCGCGCGCTCATCGAAGAGAACGATCGCCTGAAGAAAAGGCTGCTCGATCAAGAAAGCCGCCTCGCCGGCGGGGAGCTCGAGGAAATTCTCCGGTCGGCGCAGGACGTAAACGGCGTCGCCCTCGTGTCGGCGGCGTTCGCCGAAGGCGACGTGGCGTCGCTTCGACGCTGGGGCGACCGAATTCGTGAGAAGCTGGATGTTGGCGTGGCGCTCCTCTGCCTCACCGCGGAGAAAAAGCCGATGCTTCTCATCGTTGCGTCGGACCGCGCCATCGCGGAGAGACGCATCAAGGCGAGCGAAATCGCGGAGAGAATCGGCCAGGAACTCTCGCTCCGCGGAGGCGGCAAGCCCCACATGGCGCAGATGGGCCTGGCGAGAGGCGAGGATTTCGATCGCGTGAAATCGTTTGTCAGGGGACTGCTCGGCGACCTCCGCTGACGGCGGGGCCGTCTCCGAGAGCTTATGTTCGTGGGGGGGTCTTCGACGAGGACCTCCGGTCGCTGCCGAGGCCGATTCTCGAGACCTCGGCCCAATTTCGGAGGGAAACGCACCATGGGACCGAAACGGATGAGACGGGCACTCGTGATTCTGGCCGTTCTCGCTCTCGGCGCGCCGCTGGCGGCGTCGGGGCAGCAGGCGGCGCCCCCCGACCGCTCGACGTATTCTCAGTGGCTGGCCAACCAGCGCACGACACCGGCCGAAGAGGAGCAGACGCTCGCGGCGCCGAAGGAAAACGTCCTCCTGTACAACGTCCCCACGTCGCTCGAAGGCCCCATCGATCCGGAGACGTACGTTCTGGGGCCTTCCGATGAATTGTCGCTCATCGTTCGCGGACCGGAGACGACGTTCCATCAGCTGCGCGTGCTTCCCGAAGGATACGTGGTGATCCCGAACCTCGGCCCCTACAAAGCCGCGGGACTCACTCTCGCCCGTTTGAGAGCCGACGTAAAGGAAGCTCTCAAACGTTACTACAGAAACGTAGAGATCGATCTGCTGCTCACCAAACCGAGGAGCTTCGTCGTCTACGTATCGGGCGAAGTAACCCGCCCGGGTGCCGTCGAGCTCTTAGCGCCGGCTCGCGTGAGCCACGCGATAGCGGCCGCCGGGGGAGTGACCGATACTGGGAGCGTGCGTCTTATCGAGGTGAGGGAGAACGGGCAAAAGGTCTTTGTCGTGGATCTCTTCATGCTCGTCCTCAACGGGGACAACGCGCAGAATCCAATCCTCAAGGAGGGGCAAACCGTCCATGTCAATCCGCGGTACATGAAGGCGACGACCGTGGGTGAGCTGAGAAAGTCCGGTATCTTCGAGATCGTTCCCGGAGAGACTGTCGAGGACCTCGTCCGTTTCTCGGGAGGGTTTTCGACGACGGCCGACACGCTCCACATGCTTGTCGAGCGGACGAACCCCGGCGAGGAAGTGACGAGCATCGTTGTCCGCTGCGATTCCGCGGAGAATGTCGTGCTCAAGGACCTGGACGTGCTCGTGGTTCCCGACCTCGTGAGCCTGCACGGGATCGAACCGGTGGAAGTACTCGGTGGAGGCGGCCGTGCCGGGGAGTTCCAGGTCGCAAGGTCCGAGACTCTCAGAGACTTTCTCTTCCGGTTGTGGCGTTTCACCTACCGGTACAATGTGGAGTCCGCGGTGATCGAGCGGAACAGGGACGGGGGAAACCCGGAGTACATCTACTTCAACGTCCGCGAAGTACTCGAAGGGGGAGCGGCCGGGGACACCGTCCTCCGGCCGGGAGATACGATCAGCTTCCCCGTCAAGGAGAAGCAAGTATTCGTGACCGGAGAGGTGAACCAGCCGGGCGTCTTCCCGTTCCAACCGGGGTACACGGCCGAGCGGTACATCGCGCTCGCCGGAGGACCGAACACGACTGGCGCCTACGACAAGATCGATATCTTCGGGCTGGACGGGAGCAAGAGGGGTGGTGACAGGCGGAGCCTCGTGTACAGGGGTGAAACGATCGTTGTGAAACAAAAGACATCGAAGATTGTGTCGGGCTGGTTCTGGGGAGCGGCGAGCCTCACCGGCCTCGTACTCTCGATCTACGCGGTGATCTCGGAGTGAGAAGATAACCCGGGATCGATCGCCGCGCTCCCGCGAGAAGCCCCGTCACGGGGCTCGGCGGAAAGGAAGTGATTGGTATCAAGGCGCTCATACTCAGCGGCGGCAAAGGCACTCGGCTTCGTCCGATCACGTACACGAGCGCTAAGCAGCTCGTGCCCGTCGCGAACAAGCCGATCCTCTTCTACGGACTCGAAGCGGTCCGTGACGCGGGGATCGTCGAGGTGGGAATCGTCGTCGGCGACACGGCGGACGAGGTGAGGCAGGCGGTCGGCACGGGCGACACGCTCGGCCTCAGGGTGGAGTACATCCAGCAGGAAGCGCCGCTCGGACTGGCGCACGCGGTGAAGGTGTCTCGAGGCTTCCTCGGCGAAGACTCGTTCGTGATGTATCTCGGGGACAACCTGCTCAAGAACGGGATCACGTCGCTCGTGACGGAGTTCGCTGCCGGGGGCTGCGATGCGCAGATACTGCTCGCCCGCGTCAAGAACCCGTGCGAGTTCGGCGTGGCCGAACTCGAGGGCGGACGAGTTACCGGTCTGGAGGAGAAGCCGAAGAAGCCGAAGAGCGACTACGCGCTTGTCGGCGTTTACATGTTCACCAAGAGCATCTTCGAGGCGGTCGAGCACATCAAACCCAGCTGGCGCGGAGAGCTCGAGATCACCGATGCCATTCAGTACCTCATCGACAAAGGGTTCGTGGTGAATTCGCACGTCGTCGAGGGCTGGTGGAAAGACACGGGGAAACTCGAGGACATACTCGATGCGAACCGCATGGTGCTCACCGAACTGGAACGCAAACTCGAGAGCGACCCCGACAGGAAGTCGGAGATTCACGGCAACGTCCAGGTGGGGAAGCACGTGAAGATCGAGGGGAGCGTTCTGCGCGGGCCCTGCATCGTCGGCGAAGGGGCAAGCGTCGTCGACTCGTACGTGGGGCCGTTCACGAGCATCGGCCGCAACACGAGCATCGTGCGGAGCGAGATCGAGAACAGCATCGTTCTCGAGGACTGCACGATCCGCGACATCGGGAGCAGGATCGGCAACAGCCTCATCGGAAGAAACGTCACTGTCGCCAAGAACGACCGTCCGCCCCGCGCGTACGAGTTCATGGTGGGCGACAACAGCAATATCGTCATATTCTGACGAGGGGGAACCGTTGGCGGACAACGACTCCGAATTCAGGGCCTCGATCGAGACCCGCAGGCGCCTTCTCGACTGGCTCCTCGACCCCGGGAGCGCCGACGTGCGCCGCGTCGCCGATGAGCTCGTGGCGAGCCTCCGGCACGGGGGTGCCGTCTTCACCTGCGGCAACGGCGGCAGCGCATCGCAGGCGGAGCATCTCGCCGCGGAGCTCGCCGGCCGGTACAAACTCGACCGCAAATCGCTTCCCGTTTTCGCCCTCTCGACGAATACCGCTTCGGTTACGGCGATCTCCAACGACTTCGGCTTTTCGGAGATGTTCGCGCGGCAGATCGACGGGATCGGGAAGAAGGGCGATTGTCTCGTGGCGCTCTCGACGAGCGGCAACTCGGCGAACGTGGTTCGCGCGTGCAGCGTGGCGCGCTCGAAGAGCATGAAGGTCATCGGGCTCACCGGGGAAACGGGCGGTGCGATGGCGGCGGTGTGCGACGCCGTGGTGAGGATCCCCGAGACGGACACGGCGAGGATTCAGGAGATGCACATGGTCGTCATCCACCTCGTCTGTCAGCGCGTCGAAGAGGCGCTCTTCGCGGCGCAGAACGTGAAGTCGCACGAGACGTAGACCGGTCGCCGCCGTAACAAGGACCGCTTTCCGCTCATTCTCCTCGAAGATCCGTTCGCGGCTTGCGCCGCTGCCCGAGCTTCGTCTCCAGCAATTCCTCGTACAGCTTCTGCGTTTTCTCTACCGTCGCCTCGATCGAAAACATCTCCGTGACTCTCCTGCGTCCGTTCTTCGCGAGCCGGTCGGCGAGCTCGCGGTTATCTAGCATCGTAACGATCGAGTCGGCCAGACGATCCACGTCTCCAGGAGGGGCCAGGATCCCTGACACGGAATCCTCGACGACCTCCACGATGCCGCCGACCGACGTGGCGACCACGGGCACTCCGGCAGCCATCGCCTCGAGGAGAGCGGTTCCCAAGCCTTCTTCGCGCGACGCGAGCACGAAGAGATCCAGACCTGCGAGAAGCGACCGAACGTCGCTGCGTTCGCCGACGAAGTGCACCTTGTCGGGGATCCCGAGTTCGCCTGCGAGACGATCGAGCGCGGCGCGCTCTTTTCCGTCGCCCACGACGACGAAACGCGCGCCGGGGACCTTCGCGAGAACGCGTCCGGCGGCCCTGACGAAATCGTCGACTCCTTTCGACGGATGGAGGCGGGCGACGGTCCCGACGAGCGTGGCTGCCGGCGGGAGTGCGAGGCGGCTGCGCGCGTCGGCGCGCATGCGGGGAGTCAGGGGTGGGTAGAGACCGATATCGATTCCGTTATGGACAACAGTGACGTTGTCGGGCGCCGCGCCTCCGCGTTCGATTTCCACTCGGCGAGCGGCTTCGGAGAGCGCGATGACTCGTTCGTCGGCGCCGATGGTCATGCGGTTCACCATTTCTCGAAACGGGCTCCCGAGATTGATGTTCCGACGCGCCGAGATGACGATGGGCACGCCTGTCATGCGCCCCAACAATCGGGCCACGACGACGGCGTGGAAAAGCCAGGCGTGAATGATCAAAGGACGCTGCTCGGCGAGGAGAGTGTAGAGACGCCATAGAGCGCCGGCGCGCGCGGGGCTCACGAGGCCGAGATCGATCACCGGGACGTTCAATGCGCGGATCTCGTCCGCGATCCGTGTGTTCCCGTCTTTCAAACACACGACGGTTGGACTGAAACGATCGCGGTCAAGGCGGGCCAGAAGGCTCTCGAGGGCCGTTTCCGATCCGCCCGTCGCCAACCCCGTGATCATGTATACGATAGGAACGCTCATCACGCTTCTCGCTGCAGCCCTCACCGGCGGCCGGCGATGAGCCTCTGGTAAAGGCCCGCGTACCGATCGGCCACCGCATCGATCGAGTACTCGTCAATGATCTTTCTTCTTGCGAGGCGGCCAAACTCGGAGCGCTTCGCGCGGTCCTCGAAGAGCCCCACGATCGAATCCGCGAGCAGTTCGGGCTCGCCGGGGGGAACGAGCAAACCATCGTGGCCATCCTGGATGACGTCTCCCATGCCGGCGATGTTCGAAGCGATACAGGCAAGCCCCGTGGACATCGCCTCGAGCAGCGCATTCGCCAATCCTTCGGAACGGCTCGGCAGGACGAACACGTCGGATGCCTTGAGGCACTCGTCGACGTTTTCGGTCTCTCCCAACGCGAGAGTCCTCGCCGAGGTCGACACGAGCGTCTGCATGGAGGGCTCGCCCTCGGAAGCGTCTTCTCTCAACGGGCCGACGAGAAGGAGAAACGCTTTTGGACGGCGTCGGACGACGCGTTCCCACGCGTAGAGAAGAGTGTCCGCTCCTTTCCGGCGCCCGACGAATCCGACGTACACCGCCACCTCTGCGTCGTGGGGAACACCAAGACCCGTCCTGAACCGCTCACGCTCATCGGTGGCGACAGGGTGGAAAGAATCGGTCATGACCCCGTTGGGAATTTGAACGAGCTTTCCCTCGGGGAGGCCGTTGGCGCGGGAGACCGCGGTCATGTCGCTGCTGATCGACACGACCGCATCGACACGCTCGAGCGCCCAGCGGAGAAGAACCCCGAGGCGTCTTTTCGCGCTCGACGCGGGGTCGTCGCTCCCCTGTAAGGTCATCTTGACGACGACGATTTTGCCGAGCAGACGAGCTACGGCGACGACGGGGACGATGCGGAGATACGCGCCGTGAACGTGGAAGATATCGTATGGTCGGCCGTGTCGGATCAGATGCCACGACGCTGCGAGCAGGAAGCTCATCGGGCGCATTCTGCCGAACCCGAAAACGGGGAGACGCACGACAGGAATTCCGTCGAGGGTCTCGGAGGGGAGAAGTTCCCTCCGCGCGCGAGCGGTCAGTATGAGCACGGAGATGCCGCGGCGCTTTAGATGCCCGGCGAGACGAAGCGCCTGGCGGCCCGCGCCGCCGTAGAGCGGCGGGAACTTGTACACGACCATGCAGACCCGCATCACAAACACCTCTCCGCGCAGACCGGCATCACGCGTCCCTCGCCGCGTTCTGGAGCGTCTCTTCGTACTGGCGGGCGATGACGTTCCAATCGAGATGAGTCTCCGCCCAGCTGCGCGCGGTCGCCCCGAGACGCGCGCGCTCTCCGGGGGAGTCGAGGAGACGGTTGATCTCGCCGGCGAGAGCGCCAGGATCGAGCGGCGGCACGAGCATCCCCGTTTTCCCGTGCATGACGACCTCCGAAATCGCCGTCGAATCGACCGACACGATCGCCTTTCCCGCGGCCATCGCCTCGGCGAGAACGATACCGAACGTCTCGTACGTGGAGTGGAACACGAACACGTCCGCAGCGGCGTAGTATTCGGGGAGCTCCGCGTCGGGCACGTATCCGGCGAAACGAACGGACCGCGCGACCCCGAGACTCTTCGCGAGCGACTCGAGCGAGCCGAGAGCGCTCCCCTTGCCGCCGATGACGAGAAGCGCGCGAGGATGAGTTTCGAGGATGGCAGGCATCGCGCTCACGATCACGTCCACGCGTTTCTCCGGGGCGACACGCTGGACGGCGACGAGAAACGGACCGGCGCTGTCCGCGCCGAAGCGGCGGCGAACCGCGCCGCCGCCGGCGCGCGGGTTGAAACGATCGATGTCGACTCCGGCGAGGATCACGCGGCCGGCCGGGTCCGCAGAATCGCCGAACACGGCCCGACGGCAGTAGTCGCTCACGTACGTGACATCGCTCGCGGACCGCGCCGCCCAACGGCAGTAGTATTTCCATCCGTACGGAGTCCGGGGTCCCGGAACGTCGCGGCCGAGGAGCGTGAGGACAGTCGGCACCGCGTGCCGCTTTCTCGCGACAATCGCCGCGAGTCCCGTGTGCGCCATGTAGTGCGCGTGGATCACATCCGGACGGAATCTCCGGACCGCGCTGTCCAGGGCCTTCACGGCGGAAAGCGAGAAGGGAGGCACGATGCCCCCGGTCGAGCGATGACCGTGAAGTCTCATCGTGGTGATCCTGTCCTTGTAGCGTTCGACGGAAAAATTGACGAGATGATCCTTGTCGCTCGGCGAGCCGCCCTTGTCCGCGGTGACGAGGAGCACGTCGTGACGATTCGCGAGACGCCGGTAGACCTCGAGAATCGCGATCTCGGCACCGCCGATGATTGGAAGAAATGTGGGGGTCAGTACGAGTATGCGCATTTCCGGGCGCTCCGGCGCTGGCCGAGTGTTATGGTTTCCTCAGATCGACGCGAGTATGTCCTTCGCGAGCCTCAAGGGGCCGCGGTCGAAATACTTGAGCAAGATCCAGGAGAGACCCGCGTAGCACACGAGCGATGCGACGATCAACGACACGAGACCGATCACGCCGAACGGGCCCGAACTCGCCGATCCGATCGCGGGCAGCCCCACCGCGAAAAACGTGACGGCGAGGAGGGCCACCCGCCCCAAGAGCGGTCGGGCGCCGCCGCGTGCCAGTCGAAAATAATTGACGACCCACACCGGAAGCACCACGGCGTTCCCCAGGAGAACGGCGGCGGCCGTCCCCGCGAGACCCCAGCGCGAGGTCATAGGAAAGACGGCGATCACCATGGCCGCCGTGCCGAGAACCGTCGTGAGGAACTCCAGGCGCGGCCGGTAGACGGCGAGGTAGAGGGACGTCCCCGTCGCGACGATCGCGCGCAGCATCCCGGATATGGCGAGTATCTTGAGCGCTGTGTTCATCGGCGTCCACTTGTCGCCGAGAAAGACACGGACGCAATCGGGCCCGAGGAAAAACACCGCCGAGGAAAGAGGGACAGCGAGAAAAATCATGAGATCGAGGGATTTGAGGAAAGCCGTCCTCAATCTCTCGGGGTCGTCCTGGAGCTTGGAGAAAGCGGGGAGCGTCACGCGCGAGAGGACCTTCGTGATCTCCGTCATCGCGATGTTGGAGATCTTGAACGCCACCTGATAGAGTCCCAACGCCGCGGTTCCGAGGAGCCTCCCGAGGACGGCGTTGTCCCCGTTGAGCATGACGAAATTGACGACGGTGTTTCCCAAGATCCACTTGCCGAAACGGAAGACCTCGAGCGCCTTGCCCCAGTCGATGCGGAACCGGGGCCGGTACGGATGGAGCTTGTAGGAGGCGGCGCACCGCGCCGCGTGGCCCGCGACGAGCCCCAACGCGAGGGCCCAGACGCTCCGCCACACGAGGGCGCACGCGATCGAGACAACGGCGTTCGTGGCCGTCCCGGCGATCTCGAATGCCACGTGCTTGCGGAACTCGAGGTCCTTCTGAAAGTAGATCACGCCGCTGTTCACGAGCCCTCTCAACAGCGGGACGACGGCGATGGCGCGTATGATCGTCGTGGATTCCGGGCTCCTGAAGAAAGAGGCGATCCACGGCGCCGACACCACGAGGATCGCGAACGTTGCCGCACCGCGCACCACATCGAGGCTCCATGCGGTGTCGAGATAGCCGCGTATGTCGTCCTTCTTCTGTATGAGGGCGATGTCGAACCCGAACTGAGAAATGGCGTCGAGCGCCGCCATGGCGAGCATGGCAAGCCCCACGATTCCGAAATCGGCGGGAGAAAGAACCCTGGCGAGGACAATGATCTGGACGAGTCCCACGAGGCGTTCGACGCCGCGGAACGCCAGCAGCCACACGCCGCTTCGCACCGTGCGCTGCGAAAGCGTGTCGCCGGGTTCGAGGAAACGCCGGAAGAGGCGGAGGACTGCGGAATCAGCGAATGCCACGGGCGGATCACTCCGGGCGAAGCCCAACGAGAAAGCCGTTCGGCCGGGAGCGGGCCGCGATGGTTGTCCCGGACGACAAAATGGTGTACCGTAGTTCAATCATCGTTCGGCGGCAATGACGGCCACGATGCTACCATAGGGTACTTCGCCCCACACGGACATTTTGACGGCCCGCATACGATCGGAAGCGCATGGAAGCAATCCCCGCCGCATCGACACGGTCCCGCAAGAAGATCCTCTACCTCGTAACGGAGGATTGGTATTTCTGCTCCCACAGGCTGCCGATCGCCCGCGCGGCACGCGACCGGGGTTTCGATGTCGTCGTCGCGACGCGAGTCGAGTCGCACGGCGAGAGAATACTCGACGAGGGTTTTCGCTTGGTGCCGCTCAAGTGGCGCAGAAGATCGCTCCATCCCTGGCACGAAATGATCGCCGTGTGCGAGCTCGTCAAGGTGTACAGGCGGGAGCGCGCCGATCTCGTCCATCATATCGCGCTCAAGCCCGCGCTTTACGGCTCGTTTGTCGCCCGTATGACAGGCGCGGACGCCGTGGTGAACACCGTTGCCGGTCTGGGGTACGTGTTCACGTCGCGTCAGCTCAAAGCGAGGTTCCTCAGCCCTCTTCTCAAGAAGTCGTTCCGCTTTCTCTTCAATCGCCCAAACGTGAGATTGATCATACAGAACCCCGACGACGGGAACGCACTCGCCCAGTTTTGCCGGGTGCGCAGGGACCAGACCGTGCTGATCCGGGGATCGGGCGTGGATCTCTCGAGGTTCGTTCCCTCTCCCGAGCCGTCTGGAAAGCCGAACGTCACGATGGTATCGCGGATGCTCTGGGACAAGGGCGTGGGCGAGCTCGTCGAAGCCGCGCGGAGGCTCCGGGACTCGGGGGAGCCGATCGATGTGACGCTCGTGGGGCCGCCCGACCCGGAGAACCCCGCCTCGATTCCGGTGGAGGCACTCGAGCGATGGCAGCGCGAGGGTCTCGTTCGGTGGCTCGGCTATCAGGAGAACGTCGCCAGGATATGGGCGGATTCGACGATCGCCGTGCTCCCCACTTCGTACGGCGAAGGCGTGCCCAAGGCCCTGATCGAAGCGGCCGCGTGCGGCCGCCCGATTATCGCCACCGATGTCCCCGGCTGCCGCGAGATCGTTCTGCCGGGGGAGAGCGGTCTTCTCGTGCCGCCGCGAAACACAGAAGCCCTCGTCGACGCGATACGCCGTCTCTTGCGGGATCCCGCGCTCCGGCGGCGGATGGGTGAGAAGGGAAGGGAGCACGCCGCAGGCGGTTTTTCGGAAGAGACTGTCGTCGAGCAAACGATGGCGCTCTACGATTCGCTTCTCTCCGGAGGCGGTGCATGATGACGGACGCGCGAATCACCCTGGTCACGGGCGCTTCCGGTTTCGTCGGCCGACGCCTGTGCACGAGGCTCGGCGGCAGGGGCCGCGTGCGCGGGCTCTTCCGCGGGGACGCGCGGGGTCCGTGGGACGAAGCGTTCCGGGCGGACCTCTCGGCGGAGAGTCCGCTCGGCGGAGCGCTGGAGGGCGTGGACACGATTTTTCATCTCGCGGGCAAGACGGACGACGGGAAGACAGGGGCGCGCGGCGCGGATCTTTTTCACCGCGTGAATTGCGACGGCACGGCGAGGCTCATCGAAGCCGCCGCCGTCGGCGGCGTGCGGCGCTTCGTCTACTTGAGCAGCATCAAAGCGATGGGCGCCGGCGGAGATGAAGCTCTCGACGAAAAGTCGCCGGCGCTTCCCACAACGCCCTACGGGCGCTCGAAGAAAGAGGCGGAGGACATCGTCCTGGGGTGCGGGGACATCCCGCACGTGTGCGTCGTGAGGTCGACTCCCGTGTACGGCGCCGGCTCGAAGGGAAATCTCGGCCGCATGATCAGCGCCATGGCCCGCGGTCTCTTTCCGCCGATACCCGACACGAAAAACGTCCGCTCTATGGTTCACATCGAGGACCTCGTGGAGGCTCTCGTGCTCTGTGCCGAGAAAGCAGAGGCCAACGGACGCGTGTTCATCGTCACCGACGGCAATGAGTATTCGACGCGGCAGATCTACGATTGGGTCTGCGAGACGATGGGACGGCGCGCCCCGTCGTGGTCGGTTCCGCCGGCGCTCTTTCACGCCGCGGCGAAGGTGGGCGATGCCCTCGGCGTATTGGCGCGCAGGCCGGTCCTCTTCGACAGCGGCACCGTGGAACGTCTCCTCGGTTCCGCCCGCTACGATTCGACGCTCATCGAGAGGACGCTCGGCTTCGAACCGGGATGGGACCTCAAGAGAGCGCTCCCGGAAATGGTCATGCACGCGCGATAAAATCCTTGTCCTCGCCCGCTTCCAACGCATATCCTCGGGCATGCGAACCCCCCGAGTGAGCGGCTGAATCGCGTCCGATCTTCCGGAAGGATTGACGTTCTCGATGACGGGTCTGGGCACATTCCTCGTTTCGTTCGTGGTCTCTTACCTGGGTACGCTCTTTCTTCTGAAGATCCGGGTGAAAGGCCGTTTCGCCGACGTCCCGAGCGAGCGGAGTTCGCACGACATCGTCAAACCGCGTTTCGGCGGCATCGCACTCGTCTTCTCGTTTTTTCTCGTGTTCGCGTTCCTTCTCGTCAGCGACCGCGGGGTGAGCGGATTCCTCCCGTTTCTCGCCGGGGCGGCGATCATATTCGCGGTCGGCGTGCTCGACGACCGGCGGTCGCTCCCCGTCGCGGTCCGCTTCGCGGCGCAGATCGCCGCGACGCTGATACTGGTGCGCGCCGGGAACGTCGTCGATCACATCTATGTGCCGCTCGTCGGCACGATCGACCTCGACATGCTCTCCGTTCCCTTCACGGTTCTTTTCGTTCTCACGAGCATCAACTTCTACAACTTCATCGACGGAATAGACGGGCTGGCGGCGGGGACAGGGTGCATCGTATCGGGTTTCCTGGCGCTCATCGCGTACATGCTCGGGCACGTGCCGCTCGCCCTCGTGTGCCTCGCCGTCACGGGGAGTTCGCTGGGGTTCCTGCAGTTCAACTTTCCGCCCTCGAAGCTCTTCATGGGCGATGGCGGGAGCACGTTCCTCGGCTACTTCTTCGCGTTCGTCGCCATCGCGGGGAACCGGCTCGTTCCCGAAGTGCCGTTCTTCATCACCGTGCTTCTGCTCTCGTCGCTCTACCTCGATGCCGGGGTCACCCTCGTCCGGCGCCTGTTCCGCGGAGAGAAAATTCTCCAGCCGCATCGGACGCACTACTACCAGCGTCTCCTCGCGCTGGGGTTCAACCACAAACAGGTCACGGTGCTCGAGTACGGTCTGACGATCCTCCTGGGGATAAGCGCGCTGGTGTTCTTCAAGGCGGGCGGCCTCTTTCCGATATTCCTCTGCGTCTGCTGGCTCGCCGTGTTCACGTCGCTGATGCTGAAGGTGCGGGGGCTCGAGCGGGGCGACCGTCTCTTCTGGGAACGTCGGACCGTTCTCGTCGTGACGAGCGACATCCTGCTGGTCGCCGTGGCGTACTTTGCGGCGTATTTCCTCCGCCTCGGCTTCCTCGCGTCCGGAGAGCACTGGAGCGCGGTCGTGAAGGCGTTCCCCATCGTTCTCGTCGTCAGGAGCGCATGTTTCTATTGGTACGGTTTGTATCGCGGGATGTGGAAATACACGAGCACTCCGGACATCGTCAAGATGATCAAAGCGGTCACCGTGGGATCGGCCGTGATTCTGATGCTCCTCGTTTTCTTCTCCAGGTTCGAGGCGTTCCCCCGGTCGATGTTCGTGATGGAGTACTTCCTCCTCGTCGTGGGGCTCGCCGGTACCCGGTTCGCGACGCGGCTCTTTCACGAGTTCGGAAAAGAAGCCGTGACGAGCGGCGCGAAACGCGTGGCGATCGTGGGGGCGGGCGACATGGGGGAACAGCTGCTCAGAGAGATACGCGGAGGGGAAGGGAAACGTTCCTCGGTGGTTTGTTTCGTCGATGACGACAAAGACAAGGACGGGCTGACCCTCCAGGGGATTTCCATCACGGGTCCGATCGCGCGGCTGACGGAGATCTGCCGGCGCCACAAGGTTGATTCGATCGTCGTCGCGATGCCGGAGCCCTTCACGCCCGAACTGCTCGCCGCCCTCGACGCGGCACGGGAATCCGGTATCGAAACCGGCACACGCGACGTCGCCGTCGCTGCCGCGGTTGCGGAGGCGCCCGTTCTCGATGCGGCGAGTCTCGACCGGATCTCTCGGAGTCTGGGCCGCCCTCTTCCTCGTAGACCCTCCGGCGCGGCCAAGCGTTTCTACAGGGGCAAACGGGTGCTCGTGACGAACGGGGGAGAGATTCTCGGGCCCGCGCTCGCGCGCGAGCTCGTTGCCATGGGCGCCGATGTCACGGTCCACATCGGATCGGCGTGGGAGAAGGAGCGGTTTCCGGACGTCGAAACGGATCGTCTGGCCTTCCGTGTCGGAGCGTTCGACCGTGAAACGGACGTTGCGGCGATCGTCGAGGCGTCGAGCCCCTGCGTCCTCATCCACGCGGTGCCGCTCCGTGCCGACGGGATCGCGAACGAAGCCGGCTGCGTCTGGCGCCGGGGTGTGCGGGGATCCGGGGCGCTCTGCAAGGTGCTTGCGCGTTTTCCTGTGGAATCGCTCGTGCTCGCCGAGTTCTGGGAGGGCGTGGGCCCGGACGACCGGTGGGCGCTATTGGCGGCGATGGGCGAGACTCTGGTTCTCAACGACCCGAACCTGGTCCGCTCGTCTCCGAAGGTGATCCGGTTTCCGTCGATCCTGACGGAAGAGAAGCTTCGCCGGATGGGTCGGCCGCGGCCCCGCGCGGGTTCGTCGGAAGAGCGTTTCGGGCTGCTCGAAACGGAGGCCGTGGCGTTGCTCCTCGACGCGGGATCGGTATGCGCGGGACGGGCGATGATGGTTCCCGCGGCGGCGGGCGCGTTCGGCCGAGAGGAAATCGAAGAGGCGCTCGGCGCCCGGGGTCTCGTCGAAGAAGCCCAAGGTCTCGTCAACAGAGGAAGAGCGGTTCGCGGTGCCGACGGGCCTCGCCCTCTTTTTCCCCGCGAGACGCCGAGGCCTTCGGCCATCTCCGGCGTGAACGAGGTCGTCAGCCCGCTCTCGCCCGCAAGCGAGGCGCTGCTGCGGGAAGTGTCGGAATGCCAGTACCCCTCGGGAACCGACGCTATCGAAGAGTGCCTCAGGAATCTGAGCGCCGAGCTGTTCCCTGGCGTGGAGGATTCACGCGCCGTGAGATCGTCGACGAATCGAGGCAGTCGGACGTAACGGAGAACGTGAGTTGAAAACGCTGTACTACATACTCGCGACGATGCGGCCCCGGCAGTGGACCAAGAACCTGGTCGTGTTCGCCGGTCTGATCTTCTCGCAGAACATCTCGAACATCGCTCTCGTGTGGAAGAGCATCGAGGGATTCTTGATCTTCTGCGCGCTCTCCGGTGTGATCTACCTCGTCAACGACGTCGCTGACATCGAGAAGGACAAGCTGCACGAGACCAAGAAGCACCGGCCGTTGCCGTCGGGCAAACTCACGGCGACCCAGGCCGTCACCGCGGCCGTCCTCGTGGGCGCCGCCGCACTCTTCCTGGCTCGCCTGGTGGGCGCGAGCTTCTTCGCGGCGGCCGTCGTTTTCCTCTGCCTCAACGTTCTGTACTCTCTCGTCCTGAAGAAAATCGTGCTTCTCGACGTGGTGAGCATCTCGCTCAGCTTCGTCATACGCGCGATCGCCGGCGTGGAAGCGCTGGTCGACGTCGATCCGACGCTCGAGATTTCCCCGTGGCTCTTGATCTGCACGCTCTTCCTCTCGCTCTTTCTCTCGTTCTGCAAGAGGCGTCACGAACTCACCACGCTCGGCGAGGCGAGCCGTCATCGCGAGTCTCTGGCCGAGTATTCGTCAGCGTTGATCGATCAGCTCGTTGGAATCACCGCTGCGGGGGCGGTGCTCTCGTACTCGATCTACACGATCTGGCCGGATACGGTGGCGAAGTTCGGAACCACGGCCCTCGTGTACACGATCCCGCTCGTCCTCATCGGGGTGATGCGCTATCTCTACCTGGTCTACAACAAGGAAAAGGGGGGGAGCCCCACGGATATGCTCCTCAGCGAGAAGTTCATACTCATCGACGTTTTTCTGTGGATCGTGCTCGTGGTTGCTATCTTCCACATCTTCTAGTATATTCGCTTGAAATCTGCGGGTTGTCCGGAGCCGCAGCTCGTCCGCGCGCGACCGGCCACGAGCACCCCGGGGTAGGGTGAGGGCGAGCGCGCAAAAACTGGAGGAGAAGGTCCGTTATGGCATCCGTCGTTGCGGTTGTGTTCACGTCACCCGAGACGGTTCTCGACGACTACCGGCGCGTCATGGAGCTGGCGTCCTGGAAGAGCCATCTCGGCGCGGAGCGCGAGCTTCTTCTCAAGCTCAATCTGTCGTGGACGAAGTACTTCCCGGCATGTTCCAGCGAGCCGTGGCAGCTGGAAGGAGTTCTGAGAACGCTCCTCGGCGGCGGGTATGCGCCGGATAAGATCCGCGCCATCGAGAACAAGACGGTGGTGACCCATCCGGTCGAGGGCGCGCGGAACAACTGCTGGCTCCCCGTTCTCGATAAGTACGGGTGCACGTTCCAGCCGCTCACCGACGTCGAGTGGATGGTGTACCGTTTCAAATCGAAACTCCTCAGGCTCAACGACATCTTTCCCGAGGGGATCGAGATCCCTTCGATCTACCCCGGCAAGGACATACTCCACCTGCCGACGGTGAAAACACACGGACACTCGGTGACGACCGGGGCCACGAAGAACGCCTTCGGAGGGCTGCTCAAGGAAGTCCGTCATTACGCGCACAAGTACATCCACGAAGTTCTCGTCGATCTTCTTCTCATGCAGCGCGAGCTCCACCCGAACCTCTTCGCGGTGATGGACGGGACGGTGGCGGGGGACGGTGCGGGGCCGCGGACCATGGTGCCATCGGTGAGAAACGTGCTGCTCGCCAGCTCGGACTCGGTGGCGATCGATGCGGTGGCGGCAAAGCTCATGGGTTTCGATCCGATGACGATCCCGTACCTCCGCATGGCGACCGAGAGGGGACTGGGAGAAGCGCGGCTCGACAAGATCGAGATCGCCGGAGCGGACATCGCGGATGTGAACTTTCACTTCAAGACGAAGCGAAGCCTCGTGATCTGGGGCGACCAGATGCTCCGTATCGGTCCTCTCCGATTCCTGGAAAAGATTCTGCTCCACTCCCCGCTGGTCGTCTGGGCGCCCTTCGCATCGAACGTCTACCACGACGTCTTCTGGTATCCGACGGTCGGTAAGCGCAGGATCCGCGAGTTCTCAAGGACGCCGTGGGGTGCGCTTTTCGACGAGTACGCTGCGCTCGGGAGCCGTCCCGCCGCCCCAGCCGAACGGGCCCCGGCGGAGCAGGCGCCGGCGGAGCAGGCGCCGGCGGGTCGCCGTGGTAACTAACGAAAAGTCGATAAGATACAAGGCGCGTGCGCGTGCCAAGGTGAACCTCGGCCTGGAGGTCTTGCGCAGGCGCCCAGACGGCTACCACGAGATCGAGACGATCTTTCAGAGCGTCGACCTGTACGACGACCTCGACATCACGCTCAACCGGAGCGGTCGGACCGAGATCACGTGCAGCGATCCGGAAATCCCCACGGACGAGTCGAACCTCTGTTCGCGCGCCGTCGAAGCGATGCGCGCTCATGCGGGCCGGGACCTTGGCGCCGTGATCCGGGTCGACAAGCGAATTCCCACGTGCGCCGGTCTGGGGGGCGGGAGCGCGGACGCTGCGGCAGTCATCCTCGCCGTGGACCAGGGGGAGGCCCTTCACCTTTCCCATAAGGCGTTGGAGAAGGTGGCGCTGGAATGCGGCAGCGACGTGCCCTTCATGCTCTACGGCGGAACGATGCTCGGCCGCGGGCGGGGGGAGAAACTGACGCCGCTCACGGCTCTCCGGCGGGGAGTTTTCGTCATCGTAAAGCCCCCCGTGGATATCTCTACGTCGTGGGTCTACAAAAACGCGAATTTTCAATTGACAAGGCATTGCTATCGGTTTAACCTAAAAGCGGTTAACGCACTCTTGGCTCGTTTTCCGGACGTCGCACCGTCGTTCAGGAACGTGCTTGAGGAGGTTGTTTGCCCTTCGCACCCAACGGTAAGTGAGGTGCTCGAAGAACTACTGGCATCAAGACCGTATCTGGCTTCGATGAGCGGAAGCGGCTCTGCTGTTTTCGCGATCGTGGAGAACGAAGCGAGGGCATCGCAGTTGGCGGAGCGGTTTTCAGTTCGAGGGTTCTTCACCGCCGTCGCCGAGCCCAGCCCACGGGCCATTGACCTGAATCCTGTGGAAGCCCGCTCGTGACGGGTTTCCCGACAGGGGGGAACTTCATGGGGATCACCGAGGTCAGGATTTCGTTGCGGGATGACGCAAAACTGAAGGCCTTTGCGAGCATCACCCTGGACGACTGCTTCGTGATACGAGGTCTCAAGATCATCAAGGGTCAAACGGGAACGTTCGTCGCCATGCCCAGCCGCAAACGCAAGGACGGGGAGTATCAAGACATCGCCCATCCGATCAATAACAGCACTCGGAAGTGGATGGAGGACATCGTTCTTGCGAAGTACGAGGAGGAAATCTCGAAGCTTCAAACCGCAGAGAGCTGAAAATAAAGGAAAACGTTTTCAAGAGTCCTTTCCGTGCACCGGGGCGAGACGGCGTGCGGCGATTCTCCACAAGTTTTTGGGGCGTCGACAAGCGGTAAGTCACAGGGTTTTGGTCCCTGCATTCGGGGGTTCGAATCCTCCCGCCCCAACCATGTCCCCGGGCATCCGACATAGCGAAGTCGCTGGCGAGGGATGCTTCGCCGTTTTTTTTCATGGAGCACGAGATGGATGGTCTGAAACTCATCGCTGGTAATTCGAACAGGGCGCTCGCCGAGAGGATCGGCGTGTATCTCGAAACCGAGCTGTGCGACATCGATCTGGATCGTTTCGGCGACGGAGAGATCCACGCGAAGATCAACGAGAACATCCGGGGCGTGGATGTGTTCATCATACAGGCGACCAATCCGCCGGCCGAGAACTTGATGGAGCTTTTGATCCTGAACGATACCTGTTTTCGGGCGTCGGCGGGAAGAATCACGAACGTGATCCCGTACTTCGGCTACGCGAGGCAGGATCGCAAGGACCAGCCGCGCGTGCCGATCACGGCGAAGCTCGTGGCGAAGCTCATCGATGTCTCCGGTGCGAACCGCGTGCTCACGATGGATCTGCACAGCGCGCAGATTCAGGGTTTCTTCGACGTTCCGGCGGACAACCTCTTCGCGGCGCCCGTGATGCTCGATTACATCAAGACCAGAAAGATGGAGAATCTCACCATCGTTTCTCCCGACGTGGGAAGCATCAAGATGGGAAGGGCGTTCGCGAAGCGTCTCAAAGCCGAACTCGCCGTGGTGGACAAGAGAAGGTCCGATATAGACAAGACAGAAGTGATGAACGTGATCGGCGACGTCAAAGACCGGAACGTCGTCATACTCGACGATATGATCTCGTCGGCGAGCACGCTGCTGCGCGCGGCGGAGGCGTTGACCGATAAAGGGGCGGCCTCGATCATGGCCTGCGCCACTCACGCCGTGTTCTCGGGAGACGCGTGCAGGAACATCATGAAGTCGACAATGAGCGAGGTTGTCGTCAGCAACACCCTCCCATTCGATGCGAGTTGTTGTCCAAAAGTGAAAGTGCTCGACGTATCGAATATACTCGGAGAGGCCATCCTCCGGATCCATTCCAACGAGTCCGTCAGCACGTTGTTCGTATGATGCGGCGAAGCCGTCGTGGTCCAAGGAAAAGGTGAACTGACATGGAAAGTTTGAAGCTCATATCGGAATACCGCGCGTCGTCGGGCAAAGGCGTTTCCCGCAGGCTCAGAGCCCAGGGGCGCGTTCCCGCGGTGCTCTACGGTCACAGCGACGAACCCGTCAAGATCTCCATCGACGAGCAGGACTTTCGGCGGGTCTTGAGGGTTCGAGGCGAGACGGCGATCATCGGGCTCTCCGTCGAGGGCGAGGTGAAGAAAGACTGCGACGCGATCATCAAGGAGATTCAGCAGCATCCCGCCAGCGGCGAGATTCTCCATGTGGATTTTCAACACATCCGCCGCGACGAAAAGCTCAAGATAGAAGTTCCTCTCGTGCTCCTCGGCGAGCCGCTCGGTGTGAAGGAAATGGGAGGCGTGCTCGAGCACGGACCGCGCGAGCTCGTCATCCGTTGTTTTCCGCGCGACATCCCGGAACGGATCGAGGTCGATGTATCCGGCCTGAAGATGCACGATGCGATCCACGTGAGAGAGATCGCCGCGCGAAACCCCGGTTTCGAATTCCTCGACGCCCCGGGAACGACCCTCGCGATAGTCGTTCCGTCCCGCATCGAGGAAGAGGCGCCGAAGCCTGCTGCTGCCGAGGAAGCCGCTGAACCCGAAGTGATCGGGAAGGGCAAGGAAGGCGAAAAGAAAGAAGACGAAGCAGCGGCATCGGCGAGCGATCAGACGTCGGGCCGAGAGGGCAAACGGCAATAGCCGGTATTTCCTTCAGGGATGTTTCCACGACTCTTTTTGTGCGGGCTGGGTAACCCCGGCCCGCAGTACGCGCATACCCGTCACAATCTCGGGTTCCGTGTCGTCGACGCGATCGCGGCGAGCCGAAGGATCGGGCGGTGGGGCAGGGGGCTGACCCTCGTCCGCGCCGAGTTGGACATGGGGCCGACACGTGTCGTTCTGGTAAAGCCCCAGACGTACATGAACCTCTCGGGACGCGCCGCGGCGGAGATCCGCTCCGAATTCGGGGCCGAACCGGGGGAAGTCCTCGTCGTAGTCGATGACATCGCGCTGCCCCTCGGGAAACTCCGTCTCCGCACGCGCGGTTCGGACGGCGGGCACAACGGGCTCAAGTCGATCATCGCGGAGCTCGGAACCTCGAATTTTCCCCGCCTGAGAATGGGTATCGGCGCGGTTCCCGGGGGCGTCGATCCGGCGGATTTCGTGCTGAGCCCGTTTTCGAGCGGCGAGATGGAGGCCGTGGACGCGATGGTCGCGAGAGCGGTGGAGTGCGTGGAGTGGGTGGCGCGAAGCGGTTTCGAGCGCGCCATGGGGGCCTGCAACGCCTCCGAATCGAACGGGGACACGGACACGGAAAGCGGTTGACGGTGACGCCCGTGTCTGATACGTTCCATGGGTTTTCACGGCTTTGCCCCGCCGATCCGCGGTGGCGTGCGCCGCGAACGCATAGTGTCTGCTAGTTACCGAACAACTTGCTTCAACTTCTCTACTTTCCGGTTCCAGCCTTGGAAGACGGAAAGTCAACGTCCGTAGGGAGGTGTTTTTCGTTGAAGGATTACGAGTGTGCTGTGATTTTCTCGCCGACTCTGGCGGCGGAAGTGCTTGCCGCTTCCACGCAGAAGTACGCCGACATCATCACGTCGCGGGGCGGCGAGCTGAAAGAGACCGACAACTGGGGTAAGAGGAGTCTTGCGTACGAGATCAATTACCACCGCGAGGGATACTATTGTTTCTACCGCTTCAAGGGCGGCACGGAAATTCTCAATGAACTTACCCGGCAGCTCCGGATCGACGAAACCGTCATCCGCCACATGATCGTGAAGGACGAGGCCAAGGGGCGTCCGCGCCCCGAACCGGTCCGTGAGGGAGCCGAAGTCGCACCCGTGCATCTCGAAGACGCGGAGGAGGATGTTTAACCTTGGCTAGAGTAAAACCGGAACCGAAAAAAAAGAAGGAAAGGCAGATCAGGTCGAGAAAGCCCTGCAAGTTCTGCAAGGAGCACATCAATTACGTCGATTACAAGGACGATAAACACCTTCGCCGCTTCATGACCGAGCGGGGCAAAATCACGCCCAGACGGATCACGGGGACGTGCGCCAGACACCAGAGAATCCTCGCTGCGGCGATCAAGAAGGCGCGGATCATCGCTCTCGTCCCGTTCGTCAGGGAGTACTACCGGTAGGACCTGCCGGCGCTAGGAGGTTACTGTGGAAGTCATCTTGCTGAAATCTCTCCCGCCGCTCGGAAACCGCGGAGACACCGTGAGGGTCACGCCGGGATACGCGCGAAACTACCTCTTTCCGCGGCGGATGGCGGTGCTGGCGACCGACGCCAACACGCGAATCTACCAGGAGGACGAGAAGGTCCGCACGCGGCGGG
>CAZYCB010000039.1:0-5546 GCA_964645735.1 uncultured bacterium
CCGCCGCTCCGGACGATCCGACCGCCGGCCAGCACGTGCACGACGTCGGGCACGATGTAATTGAGGAGACGCTGGTAGTGCGTGACGACGACTATCGCCCGGTCGGGACCGCGAAGCGCGTTCACTCCGCTCGATACGACCTTCAACGCGTCGATGTCGAGGCCCGAGTCCGTCTCGTCCAGAACGGCGAGCAACGGGTCGAGGACGGCCATCTGGAGGATCTCGTTTCGCTTCTTCTCGCCCCCCGAGAACCCTTGGTTCACGGGGCGCTCCATGAAGCTTTTCTTCATCTCCAGCAATTCCATCTTCTTCTTGATCAGGGCGAGGAAATCCATCGCGTCGATCTCGTCCTCGCCGTGGTACTTTCGCTTCGAGTTGAGCGCCGATTTCAGGAAATACGAGTTGCGGACACCGGGGATTTCCACGGGGTACTGGAAGGCGAGAAAGATCCCCTCGCACGCCCGTTCCTCGGGGCTCTTGCCGAGTATGCTCTCGCCTCTGTAGAGGATATCGCCGCCGGTCACGTCGAACGTGTCTCGTCCGGCGATCACCTGGGCGAGCGTGCTCTTTCCGGATCCGTTCGGACCCATGATCGCGTGCACCTCTCCTGCGTCGACCTTGAGGTTGACCCCTTTTAGGATCTCCTTGCCCTCCACGCTTACGCGCAGATCTCTGATTTCGAGCATGTTCATGTCTTTCCTTCTGAAACGGGCGATGAACGGGGACTATCCGACGCTCCCCTCGAGGCTCACCTCGAGGAGCCTCTGGGCTTCCACCGCGAATTCCATGGGAAGCTCGCGGAACACCTCTTTGCAGAACCCGTTGACGATCATCCCGACGGCGTCCTCCGGTTTCATGCCCCTTTGCTGGCAGTAGAACAGCTGATCCTCGCCGATCTTCGACGTGGAGGCCTCGTGCTCGACCGTCGACGACGCGTTCTTCACCTCGACGTACGGAAAGGTGTGGGCGCCGCACTTGTCGCCAATGAGCATCGAATCGCACTGCGTGTAGTTCCGCGCGTTCACGGCCCCCTTCTCCACCTGGACGAGGCCGCGGTAGGCGTTCTGTCCGTGTCCGGCCGAGATGCCCTTGGAGATGACCGTGCTCGACGTGTTCTTGCCCACGTGGATCATCTTGGTCCCCGTGTCCGCCTGCTGGTAGTTGTTCGTCATCGCGACGGAGTAAAACTCGCCGACGGAGCCGTCGCCGAGAAGTACGCAGCCCGGGTACTTCCATGTGATCGCCGATCCGGTCTCCACCTGCGTCCACGAGATCTTCGAACGCGCGCCGCGGCAGTGTCCCCGTTTGGTGACGAAGTTGTAGATGCCCCCCTTGCCCTCTTTGTCGCCCGGGTACCAGTTCTGAACGGTGGAGTACTTGATCTGAGCGTTCTCGAGGGCGACGAGCTCGACCACGGCGGCGTGGAGCTGATTCTCGTCGCGCATCGGTGCCGTGCATCCTTCCAGATAGCTCACGTACGCATCGTCGTCGGCGACGATGAGGGTCCGTTCGAACTGACCGGTCTTCGCCGCGTTGATGCGAAAGTACGTCGAGAGCTCCATCGGACAGCGCACGCCCTTCGGAACGAAGCAGAACGATCCGTCGCTGAACACCGCGGCATTCAGAGTCGCGTAGAAGTTGTCGTAGGTGGGAACGACCGTTCCCAAGTACTTTTTAACGAGATCGGGGTGATTGCGCACGGCCTCGGAGAACGAACAGAAGATGATCCCCTTCTCGGCGAGCTTCTCCTGGAAGGTCGTCGCAACGGAAACGCTGTCGAAGACCGCATCCACAGCGACTCCGGAAAGCGCCAGCTGCTCCTCCAAGGGGATTCCGAGCTTGTCGAACGTCCTGCGGATCTCCGGGTCGATGTCGTCGAGGCTCTTTTTTCCCTCATCCATTCTTTTCGGTGCCGCGTAGTAGTGGATTTCCTGGAAATCGATGGGCGGGTAGTGGACGTTCGCCCACGTGGGTTCCTTCATCGTTTTCCAGTGGCGGTACGCCGACAGGCGCCACTCGAGGAGCCACTCCGGCTCTCTCTTTTTCGCCGAGATGACACGGACGACATCTTCGTTCAGGCCCTTGGGAATCGTCTCCTGTTCGACGTCGGTGACAAACCCGTACCGGTAGTCCTGGTCGGTGTACTTGCGAATGGGATCGGGAGTGCGAGCCATATCTTTATGAAAACAAAAAGGTTATGTAGTGTGCACCAGTGGCGTCGCGTTGTAGAGAATATAGGCGAAAACTTGACAAAAATCAATAGCTTCGCCTAAGTGTCGGCTGGGCCGGGTTAGACGGTTTTATCTCTCCACACGGACGCCAGGGCCACAATCGTCTCCACGGCCTTCTCCATCACCTGAACGGGAACCCACTCGATTTTGCTGTGAAACGCCTCGCCGCCGGCGAAAAGATTCGGCGTGAGAAGGCCTTCGTACGTGAGCTTCGCTCCATCGGTCCCGCCGCGAATCAACATGTAGTGGGGTTCGGTGCCGGTTCTGCGTATCGCCTCCTCGGCGTACTCGAGCACGCGCGCGTCCTTCTCCAGGTGGTAGCGCATATTGAGGTACTGTTCCTTGAACTCGAGATCGATCTTCGCTTTGGGGTAGAGCGCACGCACCTCTTCGACGATGCCCGCGAGGATCTTCTTTTCCCGCTCGATTCCTTCCATGTCGAAATCTCTGAGCAGAAACTTGATCGTCACCGCCTCCGCCTGACCCTGGAAGTCGTACGGATGGATGTATCCTTGACGCTTTTCGGTCGTCTCGGGCGCCATGTCTTTCGGCAGACGCGTGACGATGTCGGCGAAGACGCGTATCGCGTTCACCAGTTTGTCCTTCGCATAGCCTGGGTGAACGCCCACGCCCTCGATCTTGATCACCGCCTGAAAGGCGTTGAACGTTTCGTTCTCGATTTCTCCCAGCGGGCCTCCATCGAGCGTGTACGCGAAATCGGCGCCGAATTTCTTGACGTCGAAATACTTGGTTCCGTTTCCCACTTCTTCATCGGGGGTAAAGCCGATTTTGATCGTCCCGTGCTCGAGGTCCGGGTTTCGTATGAAAAGATCGACGGCGGTCATGATCTCGGCGACGCCCGCCTTGTCGTCGGCCCCGAGGAGAGTCGTCCCGTCGCTCGTCACGATATCCATGCCTCTGTAGAGAGTTTCGAGGTTGGGGTACTCCGTTGTGCGGATCACCTGCGACGCGTCACCGGGGAGAACGATGTCGCCGCCACGATAGTTCTTGTGCACGACCGCCTTCACGCCGGCGCCGCTGAACGCGGGCGAGGTGTCCACGTGGGCGATGAACGCGATGGTCGGGACGCGAGAGGCGGCTCCCGCGGAAAGCGTTGCGGGGACGGTCCCCGTCACGTAGCCGTATTGATCGATCGCAGCGTCCTTCACTCCGAGGGCCTTGAGTTCGCCGACGAGGAGGCGGAGCAGATCGAGCTGTTTCTCGGTGCTCGGGTAGCGCTCGGCGTCCTCCTCTGACTGTGTGTCCATCTTGATATATCGCAGGAAGCGATCCAGGACGGTTTCTCGGGGCGGAACGAGTGTCATGGCAACTCCTCGATTTGCGGTCTAGGTCATCGCGCAGAAGCGGTGTATGATGTCACAGCGAAAACCAATAGAAGAGTTTTTCATCATAGATTGAAACCGGCTGAACGTCAACGCCAAACACGAGTTCCGTGGCTTTTGCTGCAGCGGCTCGTTCGTGCGTGGCGTGGCGCGCCCGGGCAAGGAGGTGTCCGAATCATGCGATCCACATGTCTCGTGGTTCTTCTGCTTTCGCTCGCGGTGTCGTCGGTCGAGGCGGTCGTCGTCGAGGGCATCGGGGTGAAGCCCGTGACGACGTTCTCGATCATCGCGAGAGATCCCGAAACGGGTGACCTGGGCGTCGCGGTGCAGTCGCACTGGTTCTCCGTCGGTTCGACGGTGCCGTGGGTGAAGGCAGGTGTCGGAGCCGTTGCCACGCAGTCGCTCACCGATGTGACGTACGGTCCGCTCGGCCTCGATCTCATGCAGGCGGGAAAGACGGCCGAGCAGGCGCTCAAAGGACTCGTCGAGAGCGACATGCACCCCGAGTGGCGGCAAGTCGGCATGATCGACGCGAAAGGGAACCGTGCCGCGCACACGGGCAAGCAGTGCATCAGGGAGGCGGGTCACGTCATCGGCGAGGACTTCATCGTCATGGCGAACCTCATGGAGAAGAACACCGTGTGGCAGGCGATGGCAGAGGCGTACAGGAAATCAGCCGGAGACCTCGCCGAACGGATGCTCGCGGCGCTCGATGCCGCGCAGAAAGAGGGAGGCGACATCCGCGGCAGGCAGTCCGCGGCGATGATCATCGTCAGAGGCAAGTCCACAGGCGTGGATTACAAGGATAGGATCATCGATCTCCGCGTCGAGGATCACCCGGCCCCTCTCGTCGAGCTTCGCCGTCTCGTGACGCTCAACCGCGCGTACGTATTGATGAACGACGGCGACGAGAGGATGACCCAGCGCGACACCAAGGGAGCGCTCGCGGCTTACAGCCGGGCGGTGGAAATTGCTCCCGAGGTGACCGAGATCAAGTACTGGGTGGCATTGACGATGTTTTCGGAGGGAATGCAGAACGACGCGCTGAAGATTTTTCACGACGTTTTCGAGAAGGAGCCGCTCTGGGTGGAGGTCACGAAAAGGCTTCCCGCAGCGGGGCTTCTCTTGAACGATGCCGGTCAGCTGCAGCGGATTCTCGAGGCGGTGCCCGAAAGCTCGCGCGGGAAGTAGTCGTGTGGGCAGGGGGGCTCGCGGCGACTCTCCTGCTCGCACGACTCGCGCACGCCCTTAGTGCTCGATCGTGATGTCTTCCGCCTCGACGAACTTGTTGGCGGCGAGCGTCGCGTGAAAAGAGAGAAGCGTCTCGAAATCCCCTTCGATTTTGCCCTTCCCCCGGAAGCGGTACTCGTGGACGGGCGAGTAGAGCTCCGTCCCGTGGGCCTTCTCGTCGATAGATTTTCTCGGTTCGTAGTCAACCAGTTTCAGCCCGGACGGCAGCGCCCCGAGGAGCTTCTCGATCTCCGACCCGAGATCTCTCGAGTACGTGTCGAACTCGAATTCGAAAGATGTCGCGGCAACCTTCACGTCCGAGACGAGTTCGAACTCGAGATCGTCCGTTTGCGCGATCGCGGCGACAAAACCATCCCGGACCTTGACCCGGCACACGAGATGGATGTGGTCCCCGTGGAGAGCGAAGATGTCTTTCAAGTGCCGCGTGTCGATCGGATGATCGGCGCAGTAGTAGAGCCCGCCTTCGATCCCGCGGGCGACCTGATAGCCCCTGACAAACCCCTTGAGCAGCTTGCCGTTGCCCTTGACGACGATTTCATGATAGGTAGCGGCCATGACGTCCTCCGTAGCGAGAATCTAGAAGAAAACCAATGTGACAAGGAAGAACAGCGGCACGAGAATCGGAATCGAGTACTTGACCATGTACCCGAAGAACGACGGCATCCGCACGCCCGCCTCCTCGGAGATGCTCTTCACCATGAAGTTGGGGGCGTTGCCGATG
>CAZYCB010000040.1:0-2518 GCA_964645735.1 uncultured bacterium
TCGATGAACTTCTTGTTCATCGTGTTCTCGATGTCGTCAAGATTCCCGTTCTTCCAGGCGGAGAGAATCTCCGGAAGATCTTTCCCCAAGTCGGCGAGTTCGACCAGGGTCTGCATGAGGTAGTCCTTCTGCTGCGCGTCGGTCAACGAAGTGAAGAGCCCCATCTGGTATTTCACCGTTTCGAGACCGAGCACGGTCTTGCCCTCCTCAGCCGCTTTCCTCGCGAAATACATGTCCACACCGTGCGTCGGGTCGAACCCCATGCGCTGCATTTCAGCCACCTGGAGGAAAATCGCCACGAACCAGGGCTTGAATGACCTCATCGGGGCGAGATCGATTCCGAGACTCTCGGCGAGCGCGCCTGCCGCCGTATAAATCGAATCTCCCAGTTCGGTCTCGAGGGTTTTCCCTTCGCCGTACGTCGCGTTCTGCAGAACGTATGCCTGCGCTTCGGGCGCCTGGAGGCTGTCGGGATGGATCTCGAAAACGACGACGTCAGCTGCCTCGAATGCCTTCTCGAGGCGGACGTCGAGAGGATAGTCCCTTTCTGTGAGCAGATGGATCGAGCCCATGAGATACACCGTGTGCCCGTTTCCGTTTACCTTCCACAGACTCGACCTCCCCTGTGATCCTGCAGACACCGCCGTCCCGGCGGCAAGACAGCCGGCCAGCACGGCCCCACACACGGCGACGGCCGCCGCTCGCCGCGACGGCGTGCGCAGACGATTCACGATGAAGCGTTGAAGTTGTCTCATCTTCCAATCCTTCTCTGTTCGCGCGTGCGGAGCGCTCCGAGACGGCGTGTCATTTCTCGAGCATACGGAGCAGGTCCGCTTCGAGCGTCGTCTCGGGCTGCTCGATGATACGGCCGAGCTCCTTGCCTTGCCGCGTGACGATGATCGTGGGCACCGCCGCCACATCGTATGACGATTTCACATCTCTCGACCAATCAAGGAGTTCTATTGGGATCTTCATCTCTTTTGTGAAGCGCGAACTCCCCACCGCGTACAGGGCGAGTCCCGACGCCGGGTATCCCGCGTCGTCGAGGATCCTCCAGAGCCTCGGGACTTCGCGCTTCGAGTCCCCGCACCACGTCCCGAAGACGCACGTGATATCGACCCCTTCGAGACGCCCGCGAAGCGCTTCGACCGCCGCGGCGTCGGGGGTGTACGCGTCGTACTCGGCGCCCCATCCGTCGATCTCGCGTTCCACGTCGTCGCGCGCCACGTGCCCGAAAAGTACGACGCCGTACTTCTCGTGCGTCGCCTGCCGGAGGCCCATCTCCTTCGGTTTTTTCTTGCTGGATTCGGCGATCGGCGGATACATGTCCGCCCACCACTCGGGTTCATCTTTGAGCCACTTGTCGAACCACGCGAGTATCGCGTCCGACCAGACGATCCGCTTCTTGTAGTCGAGAACGAAGTGGTTCTGTCCCTCGACGCGGAGGTACTCGACCTCCTTGCCGAGGAGCTTCAACGCCGTGTACATTTGTTCGCTCTCGCCCGGCGGCACGTTGGTGTCCGCTGTTCCGTGGAGGAGGAGGAGAGGCGTGTTCACCTTGTCCGCTGAGAAGAGCGGGCTCTGACCGACGTAGATGTCCGGACGGTTCCACGGAAAACTGTTCGCCGCCGACACGGCGTTGTAATCGTATCCCCAGTATCCTTCTCCCCAGTAGCTCGTGATCGAGCTGATTCCCGCGTGCGACACCGCAGCCGCGAACATGTCGGTCCTCGTGACGAGGAGCTCCGTCATGAAGCCGCCGAAGGACGCACCGATGCACCCGACCCGGTGCGGATCGACAAAGGCATGCGCTTCGAGAAACCTCCGTGTTCCCTCGATGATCTCCTCCGAAACGATCTTGCCCCAGTCGTTGACGTGGAGCGCGGAGAACTCTTGCCCGAAGCCCGTCGCACCGCTCGGTTGGAGAATATACACGACGTACCCGTGCGCAGCCCACAGAGCCTTCGGATACCGCCCACCGAAGCTCCGGTCCACGGGCGACGTGCCTCCATAATAATAGACGAGGCAAGGCCATTTTCGGCTGGGATCGAAGTCCGGGGGATAGTGAATGTGACCGACGATTTCCCGCCCGTCGCTCGCGGTGAACTTCCAATCTTCCACCTTCCCAATCTTCACACGGCCGAAGCGATCGGCCGCGAGGTCGAAGAAAGGACGGCCTTTGCTTCCCTTCGCATCGACGGCGAAGAGACGCCCCGGCACGTTCGCGCTCGAGCCGTACAGCACGACCGCTCCGTTCTTCGCCGCGACATCGGACTCGTGTATGACGTCGCAGCCGACGTCGATTCTCTTGAAGGTCCTCGACGTGACGTTGTAGCGGTACAGCCGGACATACTCCGTCTCCTCGACCACGAAAGAGATGTTCGCCCCTGCGCCTGAAGCCGGCCAAAACGCGCTCACCACCGTCGGATCGAAATCCTTCGTTATCGCGTCCGCCGTTTTCGTCACCGGATCGAAGATATAGGCCTCCGTGTCGTAGTCATTCGGGGTCGTCCCCTCG
>CAZYCB010000041.1:0-2162 GCA_964645735.1 uncultured bacterium
CACGGCGCCGAACGTCTCGCCGAGAGCCGTTTCGATCCTCTTCGAGCCGTCGGCCCGGCCCAGCACTCCCGTCGAATGAGCCACAACGAACTCGGCGGCGCACGCTCGGCACACGGGATGATTGACGGCCTTCAATGTGCCGAAGAGACGCCCGACGGTGACGGCGGCCAGAAGAAATCGAACGGGTTCGGCGGCCGGGGCATCGGAGGGCGATCGAGGTTCATGCGGTTTCCGGCAGAGCGCGCATCCATCCTCGGCGAGAAAATCGAGGACCGCCCCCAGAGCGAATGGAACGGAGCCGGCGAGCCACCCCCGGCAGCCCTGTGGGATCCCGCGTGCGGCAGTTCGCCCGACGGCACCGGCCCTCCGAAGGCCGCGCCGCGCCATCGTCATCCACCGATCGCCCACTTCCCGCCCTCCTCACCACACACACGGGCGACGCCGCCTACGCCCTCGATTTCGCGCCCGCCGGTGAGCGTTCCTTCGAGCGCCGAAAAAGGAGATACGCGCCGATGACGACGAGCGCCCCGCTGATCACCTGGTTGAGATTGATGCTTGCCGTGACCATCATGTTCTTCTCGTAATACCGCGTGAAGTCCACGATGAAACGCGAGACCCCGTAGCACAAGAGCATCAGCCCGAACGCCATCCCGTTCTTTCTGGCGAGCCTTTTTCGCAGCGCTACGAGGAGAAGGAAGGTGGCGAAGGCAAGAAGAGAATCGTAAAGCTGGGAGGGATGCAGTGCGACGGACCGCGTGCCTTCGGCCGCAGCGAGTCCCCTCTCGTACGCCCCCGCGGGCGAGTCGGGGGGAAACGTCACGCTCCATGGGAGCGTCGTTCCTCTGCCGAAGCAGCACCCGCTCAGGAAACACCCCACGCGTGTGAGCGAGATCCCCAGGGCGAGAGCGGGGCTGATGATGTCGCCCAGAACGAGGAAGCCGAGATGTTTCTTCCTCGAAAAAACGTAGCCGGCGAGAATCGCCAGGAGAAACCCTCCGTAGAGCGTCGCTCCGCCCTGCCACAGGGCGAAGATGTCGACGAAGTTACGATACTCGTCGAGGTGGAATGCCACGTAGAGAAGACGCGAACCGAGGACGCCGGATACGATCACGTAGACGCTGAGGTCGAGAACGTGCTCCGGGGCGACGCCGTAGTCCTTCGCGCGGCGGCCCGACAGGTAGATCCCGAGAAGGAAGCTCAGCGCGAGCATGAAACCGAACGAGTAGACGCTGAACCACCCCAGTTTCAAGATGACAGGATGCATGACTCTCTGCCTTGGCGAGCGGCCCGAGATGCCCGCCCGGATGTTCTCCCGGGGCGGACGCCGCCGAGCCCGCTCAGTATTCGAACCAGCGCACGCTGCAATTCAACAGCAGGCCGATACAGAAACAACTCACCACGAGAGAACTTCCCCCGTAGCTCAGGAACGGCAGCGGAATACCTGTGACCGGGGCCATCCCCGTCGTCATCGCGACGTTGATGAGCGCCTGGAAGAAGAAGTACGCGGCAATCCCTGTGCACACGGTGCTGGTAAATTCGCCCTTCGCCTTGTTGGCGAGAAAGAGCGCGCGTACGACGAGCACGCCGAAAAGGAAAAGCACGAGCAGCGCCCCCAGAAATCCCTGTTCCTCCCCCATCACCGAGAATATGAAGTCCGTGTGCTTGGCCGGCAGGAACTCGAGAGCCTTCTGCGACCCGAGGAGGAAACCTTTTCCCGTGAGGCCGCCGGAGCCGATCGCGATTTTCGACTGGAAAACCTGCCAACCCTGATCGAGCCTGTTCGATCCGGGGTCGAGAAACGTGAGGATCCTCTCCTGCTGGTACCCTTTGAGGTGCTGCCAGGCAAAGGGGAGAAAAACTCCGATTCCAAGATTCGCCGCGATGAGGGCAAGGCTCGCCTTCAGATCGGATCTCTTGAGGTACGCGACGACGAAGATCGCCACGATGTAGATGCCGAACGGCCACGGATTGCCGCTTATCTTCTCTCCGTACACGATGAGGAGCGTCGCGACGACGGGCGACATGCAAAACAGAATCCGGTACGCCCGGACGCCACGCCAGTAGAGCACGGGGAGTATGACAAGAAGCATGACGATCGCCGTGCCGAGGTCGGGCTGCTTCAGAACGAGCGCGAACGGGAGGATGGTCAGACAAATCGCGAT
>CAZYCB010000042.1:0-2044 GCA_964645735.1 uncultured bacterium
GCGGAGGAGATCGTTTTTCGCGGCCTTGTCCAGAGGGTGTTCACGAGACACATGGGCGGGGTCCTCGCCATGTTCCTCGCGGGCGCGTTCTTCGGCGTGATCCACCTGACGCCCCAGATGCTCCCGAGCATGATCGTCTTCGGGATCTTCCTCGGGTTTCTCTTTTACGCCACATCGAACCTCACCTACCCGATCCTCGCGCACTGCGCGTTCAACACCATCTCTTACGTTCAGCTCGTGACGCTGCCGGTCGAGAAGCTCGATTCCGTCCCTCCTTATACGCGCAGTCCCTGGGTCCTCCTCGTCGCTCTCGCCGCCGCCGCGTACCTCCTCGCGAGAATAAAAAAGGGAGGCTCCATGTCAGCGAAACCTCCCCATGACGTGTCGGGCGATCCAGACGCGAGTTAGAACTACTTCACCGAAGTGCTGATGTCCCTACCCACGCTGATCTCGCCGTTGTCGATTCGTATGTTGAACCCACATTCTGGATTGTTGCACACCCACGCCTTGTACATGATCGGCGCTCCGTCGCGGCCGTAATCGGAAAGCGGCAACAGCACGCCATTGCGACACTTCAGACAGGTCGTAAACGTCTTGTCCATATCCAGTACCGGATCCATATCAGCCCGGATAGTTCACCTCCAGCCTCATCACACAAGCTTCCATTGTTCCGTGCACCAACATGCACACCACACCACCCATCGCCCCGTCAGACAGGATTCCCCCCCGCCACAACAGAAACGATGGATCGCATCCATTATTCCGCAAATGTACGCCGGTGTCAAGGGGATTGTCCCCTACGTCTTCAGCTTCTTCTTCTCCGCGGCGGGAAAGAGGACGTTGTTGAGGATGAGACGGTATCCCGGCGAATTGACGTGGAGCGCGAGGTCCGTCGGAGGATCGCCGATCGCGTGCTGGTAATCCTCGGGATCGTGGCCGCCCAGGAACGTAAACGTCCCCTTCCCGAGGTTCCCGTGGAGGTACTTGACCTCGGTGTGCGCCGGGTCTTCGCCGAGGACGACGACGCTCTTGTTGATCAGGTTCTTCCGGAACCCCGTCGTCTGCCCGAGAAAACCCTTCACCACGTTCACGTGGTCCTGCGTGAGCATCGCGGGGACGGGGTCGTACTTCGCCGAGAACTCGAAAAGGCCGAAGTAATCCACGTCGGGGCCGCGCGCCTTGGCGTAATCGCTCGTGTCGATGTTGGAGAACTCGTAGACCAGCGGGTTCGATATGATACGGAAACCCGTGAAGGCGAGGCAGCGGTTGTAGTCGAGCTTGTTTTGAAAATCCGGCGTCATCCCGTCGTGGTCGAATTCGGGGGGGACGATATCGATGCCCTTTGCGGCGAGGGCGAGATCGATCGTGTCGCACGCCGAGCACATCGCGAAGAGGAACCCGCCCGCGAGTGTGTACTCCTTGATCTTCTCCGCCACCGCCTCCTTCGCTTCCGATACTTTCTGGAACCCGAGCTTTTTCGCCAGAGCTTCGGACTCCGCTTGCTCCTGCTGGTACCAGTCCGCGAGACGGTACGCGCCGTAGAACTTGCCGTACTGCCCGGTGAAGTCTTCGTGGTGGAGGTGGAGCCAATCGTAGTTGGCGAGCGCCCCGGCGAGAACCTCTTCGTCGAAGACTTTATCGAAGGGGATGTCCGCGTAGGTGAGCGCGAGCGTCACCGCGTCGTCCCACGGCTGCTTGTTCGGCGGCGTGTACACCGCGATGCGCGGCGCTTTTTCGAGGATGACGTCCTCCATGTTTTCTTTTTCGATCTCGGCGTATATGAGCGACACATCCGACCCCGTCACTTCCTGGAACGAAACGCCTTTGAGCCTCGCCTCGAGGATGAGGTCCCGATCGGCGGGCATGAGGAAGCTTCCGCCTCTGTAATTGAGGAGCCAATGGACGACGTCCCCCCGCTGGAGGGCGTGGAAGGCGAGACCGTACGCCTTGAGGTGATTCGTTTGCGTGAGATCCATGGGAACGAGAAGGGACTGAGCCCTCGGCGAACTCGGGGCGAATGAGCCGGCGCCGAGCGCGGCCACGA